>RFIR01000197.1 GCA_003695135.1 Alphaproteobacteria bacterium
GCCGTGGCCGAAGCGATCGCGGCCGAGCTGGCCGGACCCGAAGGCGAGGTCTGGGTGGTCGCACCCGCCTTCGAGCAATCGGGCGTCGCCCATGCCGTCTCCTACATCCGGCCGATGCGCATCGAGCGACTCGGGCCGCGGCGGGCGGCGGTGGAGGGCTCGCCGGCCGATTGCGTGCTGGCCGCGATCCATGAGGTGATGAAGGACGGGCGGCCCGATCTGGTGCTCTGCGGCGTCAATCGCGGCCACAACCTGGCACAGGACACGCTCTATTCCGGCACCATCGGCGGCGCCATGGAGGGCGCGCTGCAGGACCTGCGCTCCATCGCGCTGTCGCAGTATTTCAGCCCGCGCCTGCAGGGCGAGGCGCTGTTCGACTCGGCAAGGGGTCATGGCGCCGATGTCGTCCGGCGACTGATGGCGGCCGGGCTGTGGGAGGATCACAGCTATGGCGTCTTCTTCAACATCAACTTCCCGCCGGTTCCGGCCGCCGAGGTGCGCGGCATCCAGGCCACGCGGCAGGGCCGGCGCGCCGGCCCGACCTTCGGCGCGCAGTCGCATACCGCGCCCAACCAGCGCACCTATCTGTGGCTGACCCATGGTCATGGCAACGACACGGCCGAGCCGGGAACCGATGCGCGCGAGGCGATGGAGGGCTGGATCACGGTGACGCCGCTGCGCGCCGATCTGACCGCGCGCGATCTGGTCGAGCCGCTCGCGGCACGGCTCTGAACCGGCCCCGGCACGCGCCGCCGGGGCATCTTCAGGGTGCGGTGCCGCGAATTCCGATTCCGGTCGCGGCCGATCTGTTCTAGTCTGGACCAGCCAGTGAAGCCGAAACCGGGTGCGGAATGCGCATGGCCGACGACGCGAAACGCCTGATGCAGTTTCTTTACGCGCTGCGATCGGCCGGCGTGACCTCGCGCAGGGTGCTGGAGGCGATGGAGAAGACCCCGCGCGAGCGCTTCGTGCCCGAGACCTTTCGCGACCGCGCCTATGACGACGTGCCGCTGCCGATCTCCTGCGGGCAGACCATCAGCCAGCCCTCCGTGGTCGGCATGATGACCCAGGCGCTCGATGTCGGCCCGCGGCACAAGGTGCTCGAACTCGGCACCGGCTCGGGCTATCAGGCCGCGATCCTCGCCCGGCTGGCGCGGCGGGTCTACACGGTGGAACGCCACCGCCGCCTGGCCGAGCGCGCGCGCCGGCTGCTGGAGGAGCTGGGTCTGACCAACGTCACCGTGATCTGGGGCGACGCCACCCTCGGGCTGCCGCATCAGGCGCCCTTCGATCGCATCATCCTCACCGCCGCGGCAGAGGACGTGCCGCGGGTGCTGATCGAGCAGCTCGCCGAAGGCGGGGTGATGGTACTGCCCGTGGGGCAGACCGACCGGGTGCAGAAACTGATCCGGGTCGAGAAAACGGGCGAGGGGCTGGATTATACCGAGCTTGCCGATGTAAGATTCGTTCCCGTGATCGAGGGGCTGGCCGAAGACCCGCCCGAATGACGGGTCTGCCGCGACTCGGCACCGACCGGCAAACGACAACGACAATGGCCGGAGCAGTGTGAAACAGGCCAGAGGCAGACAGATGCTTGTGCGACGCTTCCAACCGACCTGGCTGCTGGCGGCTGTGCTGCCGCTGGCGCTCGCGGCATGCGCGAATGACGGCAGGAACCCCGCCGATCCGGCCGCGCCTTCGTCACCGGCCGCGACCGCGCCCTCGCCAGCCGATGCCCGCCCGGATTCGCGCGGGGTCATTACCTATCCCGACTACCAGATCGTGCTGGCCCGCGCGGGCGACACCATCGCCAGCATCGCGGCACGGATCGGGCTGAACCCGGCCGATCTGGCCAGCTACAACGGTCTGCCTGCCGACTGGAAGCCGCGCGCGGGTGACACGCTGGTGATCCCGCCCGAGTCCCGCGTCGCGCCGGAACCCCCGGCAACCGCGAGCGACAGCACGACATGGAGCCCCGATCTGGTGGCCAGCGCCATCGACCGGGCGCCGCCCACCCCCGAAGAGAAGCCGGCGGCCCCGGCTGCGCCGACAACCGAGCTCGCGCCGGGAACCGAGCCTGCGGCCAGCGATCTGCCGCCAGCCCGGAAAGAAAAGGTCGAACCTTTACGCCATGTCGTCGAACCGGGCGAGACGATCTATTCCATCGCGCGGCTCTACAATGTCGAGGTCAGCGCCATCGCCGCCTGGAACGGGCTGGGGCAGGACTATACGCTGCGCCCTGGTCAGACCATTTCCATCCCGCTGAAGGATACCGTGCCCGCCGGCACCAACCCGCCCGGAACGGCCGAGGAGGTGGCCAAGGCGCCGCCCAGCACCACCGACGCGCTGCCGGCCAATCCGCCGAAGGTCGAGGTCCCGCCCTCGCCGCAACTCTCGCGCTATCGCAGCGACAGCGAGACACCGGCCCGGCTGCAGCGCCCGGTCGAGGGCCAGGTGGTTCGCCCCTATGTCGCCAGCGGGCCGGGGCGCAATGACGGCATCGAGATCGCCGCGGCGAGCGGCACGCCGGTGCTGGCGGCCGATGACGGCGAGGTGGCGCTGATCTCCAACTCGCTCGGCTCGCTGGGCAAGATCGTGCTGATCCGGCACGCGGACGGCCTGACCACCGTTTATGGTCGCATCGACCCCGTGGTGGTGCGGCGGGGCGAGTCGGTCCGGCGCGGTCAGGTGATCGGCAATGTCGCGCCTGCCAGCAACCCGACCCTGCATTTCGAGGTGCGCAAGGGGGCCGAAAGCGTCGATCCCGCCGGCTATCTGTGATCGGGCGGACCGGCGGCGCTGGCCAAGCCGCCGGCATCCGGCTATAGGCGCGGGCGGAAACGGGACCGGATGGCCAATGCAGGCGCTGCCCTTCATCAAGATGCATGGCGCGGGCAACGATTTCGTCGTGCTCGATCTGCGCGCGCGTGATGTCGAGATCACGCCCGGGCTGGCGTGCGGCATCGGCGACCGGCATCGCGGCGTCGGCTTCGACCAGCTGGTGGTGATCGGGGAGGCGCAGGACGCAGATGCGGCGCTGCGGTTCTTCAACGCCGATGGCAGCGAGGCCGGGGCCTGCGGCAACGGCACACGCTGCGCCGCCGCTCTTCTGATGGGCGAGAGCAGTACCGATCGGCATGCCCTGCAGACCGTCTCCGGCCGGCTGGAAGCCCGGCGCGAGGGGGGCCGCGTCTCGGTCAACATGGGACAGCCGGTGTTAGACTGGCAGCGGATTCCGCTGGCACGCGACGTCGATATCGACGCCCTGCCCCTGCCCGGCGCGCCTTCTGCGCTCGGCATGGGCAATCCGCATTGCGTCTTCTTCGTGGACGATGCCGAGGCGGTCGATCTGGCGACGATCGGCCCGAAGATCGAAACCGATCCGCTGTTTCCCCAGCGCACCAATGTCGAGTTCGTGCATGTTGCCGGCCCCGACCGGCTTCGCATGCGGGTCTGGGAACGCGGTGCCGGGATCACCCTGGCCTGCGGCTCGGGCGCCTGCGCTGCCGCGGTGGCCGCGGCCCGGCGCGGGCTGACCGGACGCAAGGTGGCTCTTGCCGTCGATGGCGGCGTGCTGGGCGTCGACTGGCGTGAGGATGGGGTGTGGCTGACCGGTCCGGTATCCCATGTCTTTCGCGGTGAACTGGTGCCGGAATTTCTCGCGAGCCAGTCATGAGCGCACCGATCTTCGAGACCTTCGGCTGTCGTCTCAACGCCTATGAGACCGAGGCGATGCGGCATCTGGCCGGCGCGCGCGACGGCCCGCCCGACATCGTCGTCAACACCTGCGCGGTGACCACCGAGGCGGTACGCCAGGCACGACAGAAGATCCGCCGGCTGCGCCGTGATCACCCCGACTCGCGCCTGATCGTCACCGGATGCGCGGCGCAGATCGACCCCGGTCAGTTCGCCGCCATGCCGGAGGTCGATCTGGTTGTCGGCAATGCCGAGAAGCTGAAACCCGAGATCTGGCAACGGCTTGCGCGTGATCACACCGAATTCGACGGCGAGTCCGTCCTGGTTGACGACATCATGTCGGTGCGCGAATGCGCGCCGCAGCTGATCGACGGTTTCGGTACGCGCACCCGCGCCTATGTCCAGATCCAGAATGGATGTGATCACAGATGTACCTTCTGCATCATCCCCTATGGTCGGGGCAATTCGCGCTCGGTGCCCGCCGGGGTGGTGGTCGATCAGATCAGGCGTCTGGTCCAGGGCGGCTATCGTGAAGTGGTGTTGACCGGCGTCGACCTGACCAGCTGGGGCGCCGATCTGCCGGGCACGCCGCGTCTCGGTTTTCTGGTATCACAAATCCTCAAGCTGGTGCCGGAGCTGCCGCGGCTGCGCCTCTCCTCGATCGACGGCATTGAGGCCGATCCGAGACTGCTTGATGTGATAACAAGCGAGCCGAGGCTGATGCCGCATCTGCATCTCTCATTGCAGTCCGGCGATGACATGATCCTGAAGCGAATGAAGCGGCGCCATAGCCGGCAGGATGCGATCACACTTTGCCGGAAAATTCGGAAATCGCGCCCGGATGTCGTATTCGGTGCGGATATCATCGCCGGTTTCCCAACCGAGACTGATGAAATGTTCGAAAACTCCATGCGCATTCTGGATGAATGCGGGCTGACCTGGCTGCATGTTTTCCCGTTTTCACCGCGTCATGGCACACCGGCGGCCCGGATGCCCCAACTGCCGCGGAAGGTGATAACGGAAAGGGCGCAGCGCTTGAGGAGCCGCGCTGCCGAGCGGGTTCAGGGCTATCTGGCCTCACGCCTGGGCCGAACGGAACGGGTGCTGATGGAGACGCCGCGAATGGGTCGCACGGAACAGTTCGCCGAAGTTTCGTTCGCGAGCGACCGCGAGATCGGTGCTATCGTGGAAACCGTGATCACGGGCCGAACCGTTAACCGGCTGACGAGCGGCTGAGAATCGGCCAAAGCGCTGCACGGACACATCGGCCCGCGCGGGTGTTCAGCGACCGGAGCGCGGCATACCTGCACCGATGACGGCCAGAAGCCGGGGAAAGCCGATGCTGTGGGCGGGACTGCCGCTTCCCGGTGTCGGGATCGCCCCTCAACGGCCTCTCACACACGCAATTCGTTGTGGATAGCCGTCACATGGTATGCGGCCGAGCCAATTGCCGACCCCGTAAAAGTGGTGTCCGCCATTCACGTCCGGGCCGGTGTGCGCAGGAGGCGGGCTTGGCGCTCTTGACGGCCGTCCGGCCTTCCGACGGATGCCACCTTGTCCCGGACCGAACGCGACTCTGCCCGGACGAGTTGGCGAAGGAGTCCATTTCGACACCGGATCTGTCGCCGGGCTGCTTGGCTTCGGGCAGCGCCAGGGGTTTCGAACCAGTTCTACCGTCCTGCCGCCTCCCGACGTTCCCAAACGCAGAACGGCGGCCCGAGGGCCGCCGTTCCGGGAGTTTGCGCGCAAGAACTCCGGGTCAGGCCGTCTTGCGTTTCCGGCGCAGCAGGCCAAGCCCGCCGAGCATCGCCACACCGCCGGCCATCAGCGGAAATGCGGCCGGGATCGGCACCGGCAGAAGCTTTTCGGCCGTGATCACCACCCGGGACGTCTTGACCTGGTTCACCTTCTTCAGTGCACCAGCCTTGAAGGTCACACCAAGCCAGGATCCCTGCTTGAACGCCGCCTTGCTGACCGGGTTGGTCCACTGCAGCTTGCCGCCGGTGATCTGGCCGTTCACGGTGAAGATCTGGCCGATACCGCCGACCGGCGCCTTGGCCGGATCGGGCTTGGAGAAGGCCAGTGCCGCGCTGACCGAGAAGGTCATGTCGGAGGCGAAGCCCGACAGGATCTTCCAGCGCAGGAAGCCAAAGGCCATCTTGTCACCCACCGCAGTGGGCGCGAAGGTCCGCCCATCCAGCGTCGGCGCGAGCTTGACCTGCAGACACTTGTTGCAGATCGTCGAACCGCCGGTCTGGGTGACCGTGACGGACGAATTCGCCCCGTCGACCACGAATTTCGGATAGATTGTCGCCGCGCCCGCAGCTGCCGGTGCGAGCGCCAGCGCCACCACGGCGGCCTTGATGGATGTCCTGAACATTACAACCCCACTCCAATCATCACTACGCAAACCGGCCACACTGCCGATTCGGCTGACATGCGCAATGTAGCAAAAATCTGGCAAAAAACAAACAGGCATTGTCATAATTGGCGCTGGTGCAATCCAACATTGGTAAATCGCCGGCGACGCAACAGGCCGGGGTTGTGGCTGTTTTTCATTGCAACTCAAGATGATGGCGGTGAACAGGGCCACACACGGGCGGTGACGCACTTAATCAAGATTAAGGCGAAATCTTGACAGCGCTGCAACCCCAGATTGCCGACGCCGCCTCGCGACCCGGTCCGCCGCCGCGGGCCGCTGTCGGCGGCGCCGGATTCCCTGCCGGCAAGCCTGTCAAGCCCCGTTTTCGACCCCGGGCATTTCTGCGGGCAAATCATCGTTGTCCGGCCCCGCCGGCAGCACCATATTGGCGGCATGCTGAAGTTCTCGCCCATCCTGCTCGCGCTGATAATGGGGGTGGCGATGTGGTTCTTCTCCAGCTGGCGGTTGCGGCGCGAGCTGGATGCGAGATCCACCCCGCTCACCGATCCGGTGATTTGCGCCCATATCGCCTGCATGGCCCGCGCGCTCGGGCTCGAACGCATCCCGGTGCATGTCTACGAGACGCCGACCATCAACGGGCTGGCGGCACCCGATGGCCGGGTGTTCGTCACCCGCGGCTTTCTCGACCGCTATCGCCGCGGCGAGATTACCGGCGAGGAGCTGGCCAGCGTCATCGCCCACGAGCTCGGCCATGTCGCGCTGGGCCATTCGCGGCGGCGGATGATCGATTTTGCCGGGCAGAACGCGATCCGCGTCGCGCTGGGAATGGTGCTGGGACGGCTGATCCCCTTCGCAGGCATGTGGCTGGCCAATCTGGCCGCGAGCCTGGTTGCCGCGCGGCTGTCGCGCCAGGACGAGTTCGAGGCCGACGCCTACGCCGCCGCGCTGATGGTCAAGGCCGGGCTCGGAACCGGTCCGCAGAAGTCCATGTTCGCCAAGCTGCGCCGGCTGGCCCCGGCCGGCGGCGCGCAGTTCGCCTGGCTGATGAGCCATCCCGGTATCGCGGACCGGATCGCCGCCATCGAGACGCTCGAGAAAGGGTGGCAGGCGGGCCCGCCGTCGGAGGCGGCCGGCTGATGCGCTTCACGCCGGCAGCGCCGCGATCTGCGCGTGCCGCGGACAGGTGACGAGATGGTCGTTGACCATGCCGACGGCCTGCATGAAGGCGTAGACTATGGTCGGTCCGCAGAAACCGAAGCCGCGTGCCTTCAGCCGGCGCGATATTTGGTCTGACAATTCCGTACGGGCCGGAACCTCCTCCATCGCGCGCCAGCGGTTCACGACCGGCCGGCCATCGACGTGATCCCACAGGAAGGCGGCAAAGCCGGGACCGGCCTCGATCCCGACCCAGGCGCGCGCGCCGTGAATCGCCGCCTCGATCTTGCCCCGGTGGCGCACGATGCCGGCATTGCCCAGCAGCCGCGCCACATCCGCCTCGCCCCATTCCGCAATGATCTCCGGCCGAAATCCGGCGAAGGCGGCGCGGAAGGCCGCACGCTTGCGAAGGATGGTGATCCAGGCCAGGCCAGCCTGAAACCCGTCCAGCACCAGCTTTTCGTAAAGCGCCCGCGAATCGCGCTCAGGCACCCCCCATTCGGTGTCGTGATAGGCGACATAGAGAGGATCGGTCCCGCACCAGGGGCATCTTTCGCTGTCAGTCACCGTTTTTCTCCAGATTTCTCCAGATTCGCCGGAAAGAATTAGAACATTGTTAGAACATGCGCTGCAAGGTGGCTCGGAACCGCCCCTGGGGGCGATCGCGGCTGGTTTCCGTCAGGATTGGGGAGTGCGGCGTGGCACAGCTGGACAATGGCGACGACAAGGGCGACGGGGGCCTGACACGGCAGGTTCTGGACAGCTTCGAGATCGTTCTCTACCGCTGGAACCTGCTGACCGACGAGATGAGCTGGATGGGCGCCGACACCGCGCTGATGCAGGCGACGGGTCTTGCCACGGTGCGCAGCGGTGCCGCGCTGCGCGAGATGCGGGAGGACGGCAAGGACCGGTCGGACTGGGCGCTGCAGGCCGAATCGGGCGATCACAACCGGTTCGTCTTCGCCGTGCCGACCGGACCGGCACAGGTCACCTGGATCGAGGATCAGGCCCGCCGGACCGAGATCGACGGCATCCCCCATGTCATCGGGCTGATGCGCCGCCTGGGGGCCCCGCGGCGCATTCACCAGGGCGTCACCCCGCCGTGGAGCGAGCGCGAGGGCCGCGCCATGCTGGCCCGTTTTCTCGGCGAGCAGGGCATCGACCGCCCGCGCAGCTACATCCTGTTCGGCATCGACAATCTGCGCGACCTCATCCGGGCGCTGGGGCCGGATCTCGCCGACGAGATCATCGCTGAGGTCGATTTTCGCATCACCGCCGCCCGGCCGGCCGGCTCGCGCAGCGCCCGGGTCAGCAGCGCGCTGATCGGCATCGCCGACGTCAACGCCGACACCGAGACCCTTCCGCGTCTCGCGCGCCGCATCATGGACATCGTGGGCAGGACGGCGGTTCAGACCTCTTCCGGCCCGGTCAATGTCACCGTCTCGGCCGGGATCTGCCATGCGCCGCGTGGCAGCCACCTGCCGGCGGACCCGCTGGCCAATGCGATCGTCGCGCTGGACGAGGCCCGCATCGGCCGGGTGGAGGGCCTGCGCTTCTCGCACAACGGCGACGGTTCGGTCTCGCTGCGCGATCGCTATGTCAGCGGCGCACGGCTGGTCATGGACGCGATCAACGAGGGGCGGCTGACCATCGCCTATCAGCCCGTGGTCCGCGCCGGACAGCGGAACATGGTGGCGTTCAGCGAATGCCTCGCCCGCATCCGCGACCCGCAGGGCGAGCTGGTACCGGCGGCAAGCTTCATGCCGGCCATCGAGCATCTCGGCCTGATCCGGCAGGTGGACCGCGAGGTGCTGCGCTGCGCGCTGGCCACGCTGCGCGATCATCCCGGCCAGCGCCTTTCGGTGAACATCTCGCCGCAATCCATGCATGACAGCGAGTGGATCGCGATCCTCGAGCAGGGCCGCGATGCCTGCCCCGACGCCTGCGACCGGCTGATCCTCGAGGTGACGGAGGGCTCGGCCATGATCGACCCGCCGCGTACGCTGGCCTTCATGAACCGGGTGCGCAAGATGGGCTGCGCCTTTGCGCTCGACGATTTCGGCGCCGGCTACACCTCCTTCAAGCATTTCCGCGACTTCCGCTTCGATGCGGTCAAGATCGATGGCAGTTTCGTGGTCGGCATCGCGCACAACCGGGACAATCAGCTGCTGTTGCGCACCCTGTCCTCGATCGCGGAGCATTTCAGCATGTTCACCGTGGCCGAGTTCGTCGAGAACACCGAAGACGCCGCCTATCTGGTCGAGGCCGGGATCGACTGCCTGCAGGGTCGGCTGTTCGGCATGCCGGTGCTGGAGCCGGACTGGCTCGACCTGCCCGCCGATACCGCGCGCCTGCGCGCCTGAGACCGGCGCTCCTGGCGCCCGAGACAGCGCGCGCCGGGGCGCCGAGACGGGCTTGCCGGGCAGCGGCGGCAACTGCACCATGGGCCCGAGGCGAGCACGGTCAGACCCGGCGGACCCGATGCAGGCTCGCGGCGCAAACAACCGGTCCGGGCGGCCCGAATTCAGCCCTGCCCGCTCAGCCGCGAGAGCTGCTCCTGCATCGCGGCGAGCTGGGCCTTCATCTCCTCCAGCTCGGCCCGCGCGTCGGCCTCGCCCGCGGCCGGCTTCGCATCCGCCTCCGGCTCGGCCTGCGATTTCGCGGCGGCCCTGGACTGCTTCATGAAGGGTGCGAACATGCGCATGGCGTTCTCGAACCATTCCATGTTGGTTCGCGCCAGCGCCTCGAAATTGGCCAGCGCCGGATTGGCCTCGAAGGCGTTGCGCACCTGCTGGCGCATCTTTTCCTGGTTCTGGGCGAAAGTGTTCATCGACGCGTCGAGATAGCCGGGAACGAAGCCCTGCAGCGCATCGCCGTAAAGCCGGATGAGCTGGCGCAGAAATCCGATCGGCAGCATGTTCTGCCCGCGCGATTCTTCCTCGAAGATGATCTGTGTCAGCACCGAGCGGGTGATATCCTCGCCGGTCTTGGCGTCATTGACCACGAAGTCGATGCCTTCGCGGACCATCTCGGCGAGGTTTTCCAGCGTCACATAGGAAGACTTCGCCGTGTTGTAGAGCCGGCGATTGGCATATTTCTTGATGATGACCGGTGGATTGGACTTCGGTTCGCTCGCATTCGCTTCGTTCACAAGACGGTCTCCGCATCGCCGCTGATCGCACATCTCCGGCTCCCTGTCCCGGGACCCCGATTCCGTGCCCCGCAAACGCGCCGGTGGCGAACGGGCGCATTTTCGCAGAGGCGTTTCGCTCTCGCAACGATATTTTGCAGCTGCGTCGGATATTTGCACGGTATACTCACCACCCATGGATCCCGAGGACGACAGCCCGCCCGCGACAGGACAGAACGACGTGCCGTCGCCGGCGCGCGCACGCGCGCAGCGCTATCTCGATCTGTGGCAGGCGAGCATCTCGTGGCTGGCGCGGTACGGCCCGCCGATGCGGGGTGGCGATGGCAGCGAGCCGCGCTGAACCGGGAGTGACGGGCCGGGACCGGCCCGCTCCGCCCGGCCGCGACCGGCGCGGCCTGCCCATGCCGCTCCTGTTCCATCTCGGCGCCGCGGCCACCATCCTGGGCGAGGGGGTGGCCATGGCGCCGCTCTCGGCCAGCGGGCGCGTGCCCTGGCCCGAGCCCTTCGCCGCCGAAGGCGCGGCGCTCGGGCCGCTCGATCTCGTCGAGGTGGCAGTGGAGGCGGGGCGGCGCCTTTCGGAACTGCTGGCCGGAATCGAGGCCTGGCAGCGCCACCCGCACCGCCGCGCCCTGCCCGATCCGCCGGTGCTGTGGCGCAGCGGGGCAAGCCGGCTTCTTGACTTCGGCGGCGCCGGCCCGGCGGTGGTGCTGATCCCCTCGCTGATCAACCGTGCCTACATTCTCGATCTCGGCGAGACCACCTCGCTGGCGCGCCACCTTGCCGGACAGGGGCTGCGTTCCTTCCTGCTCGACTGGGGCGTGGCCGGCGAGGCCGAGCGCGGCTTTGGCCTCGAGGCCTATATCAACGAACGCCTGCTGCCCGCGCTGGACACCGCGGCGGCCGAGGCCGGGCCGCCGGCGCTTCTGGGCTACTGCATGGGCGGCGGGCTGGCGGTGGCGGCGGCACAGCTCAGGCCCGATCTGGTGCGCCGCCTGGCGCTGATCGGCACGCCGTGGTCCTTTGCCGAGGGGCAGGGCATCGCCCACGCGCTGCGCGAGCTCCATCGCCGGGCCGGCCCCGACCGCGCCGCCGGGATGCTGGCCGCCCTCGATTCCTGCCTCGGCGCGGTTCCGGCGGAGCTGTTCCAGACCCTGTTCGCCCTGCTCGATCCCGGGCTGGCGCTGGCCAAGTTCCGCCGCTTTTTGCGCCATGACCCGGCATCGCGGGAAGCGCGGGAATTCGTCGAGCTGGAGGACTGGCTCAACGATCCCGCCCCCCTGCCCGGCCCGGCCGCCATCGAGCTGCTGGTGGACTGGCAGCTGCGCGACCTTGCCGGCCGGCTGCGATGGCGGGTGCAGGGTGAGGCGATCAACCCCGCCACGCTGCGCCTGCCGGTGCTGGCGGTCTGTTCGACCAGCGACCGCATCGCGCCGCCCTCGGCGACCCGACCGCTGGCCGAGGCAATCCCGGGGGCCCGCATCCTGCAGACCGGGACCGGCCATGTCGGCATGATCGTCGGACGCGCCGCCCGGATCACGATCCGTCCAGCCCTGACGGAATTCCTTGCCGCGCGCTGACGGTGGCGCTAGATGCGACCCGATGCCCCGTGGCGCATCTGCGCCGCGCGATTATGTTGCACTGCACAATTCACCCAGGACGCGGCCGGCAGGCACAGGCGGCCGGAAAGGAGTTGAGATGACCAATGTCGTGATCGCATCCGCTGCCCGCACCGCGGTCGGCAGCTTCAACGGCGCCTTCGCCACCACCCCGGCCCATGATCTCGGCTCGGCCGCGATCAAGGCGGCGCTGGAGCGGGCCGGCGTCGAACCGGCAGAGGTCTCGGAGACCATCATGGGTCAGATCCTGACCGCCGGTCAGGGTCAGAACCCCGCGCGTCAGGCGCACATCAATGCCGGTCTGCCCAAGGAAAGCCCGGCCTGGGGGATCAACCAGCTCTGCGGCTCGGGCCTGCGCTCGGTCTGCCTCGGCGCGCAGCACATCATGCTGGGCGATGCCGACATCATCGTCGCCGGCGGTCAGGAGAGCATGTCGATGGCCCCGCATGTCGCGCATCTGCGCGGCGGGGTGAAGATGGGCGACATGAACATGATCGATACCATGATCCGCGACGGGCTGTGGGACGCCTTCAACGGCTATCACATGGGCCAGACCGCCGAGAACGTCGCACAGCAGTGGCAGATCAGCCGCGACCAGCAGGATGCCTTCGCGCTGGCCTCGCAGAACAAGGCCGAGGCGGCGCAGAAATCCGGCCGCTTCGATGAGGAGATCGTCCCGTTCACCGTGCGCACCCGCAAGGGCGACATCGTGGTCGACAGGGACGAGTACATCCGCCACGGCACCACGCTGGAGGGGCTGCAGAAGCTGCGCCCGGCCTTCGCCAAGGACGGCACCGTGACCGCCGGCAACGCCTCGGGCATCAATGACGGCGCGGGCGCGGTGGTGCTGATGCGGGCCGAGGAGGCCGAGCGGCGCGGCATCGAGCCGATGGCGCGCATCGTCAGCTATGCCACGGTCGGCGTCGATCCCGCCATCATGGGGGTGGGTCCGATCTACGCCTCGCGCAAGGCGCTCGACAAGGCCGGCTGGAAGGTCGAGGATCTCGACCTGGTCGAGGCCAACGAGGCCTTCGCCGCCCAGGCCTGCGCGGTCAACAAGGACATGGGCTGGAACCCGGAGATCGTGAACGTCAATGGCGGCGCGATCGCCATCGGCCATCCGATCGGCGCCTCGGGCGCGCGCATCCTCAACACGCTCCTGTTCGAGATGCGCCGGCGCGATGCCAAGCGCGGGCTCGCCACGCTGTGCATCGGCGGCGGCATGGGCGTGGCCATGTGCGTCGAGCGCGACTGATCAAGCCGGACGGGTGGCGCCACCCGTCCGACCACAAACCGGAACGGAGGAACGGCAATGGGACGTGTGGCACTGGTCACGGGTGGAACGAGAGGCATCGGCGCGGAGATCAGCGTTGCGCTGAAGGAGGAAGGCTATGTGGTCGCTGCCAACTATGCCGGCAATGACGAGGCGGCAGCGAAATTCATGGCCGAAACCGGCATCAAGGCCTTCAAGTGGTCGGTGGCCGATTACGATGCCTGTGTCGACGGGCTGAAACATGTCGAGGACCATCTTGGTCCGGTCGAGGTGCTGGTCAACAATGCCGGCATCACCCGCGATGCACCGTTCCACAAGATGACGCCGCAGCAGTGGAACGAGGTGATCGCGACCAACCTCACCGGCGTGTTCAACATGACCCATCCGGTCTGGCCGGGCATGCGCGAGCGCAAGTTCGGCCGCGTCGTCACCATCAGCTCGATCAACGGCCAGAAGGGGCAATTTGGTCAGGCCAATTATGCCGCCTCCAAGGCCGGCGATCTCGGCTTTACCCGGACTCTGGCGCAGGAGGGGGCACGCTACAACATCACCGTCAATGCCGTCTGCCCCGGCTATATCGCCACCGACATGGTGATGGCCGTGCCCGAAAAGGTGCGCGAGGCCATCATCGCCCAGATCCCGGTGGGCCGGCTGGGCGAGGCGGCCGAGATCGCCCGCTGCGTGACCTTCCTCGTCTCCGACGATGCGGGCTTCATCACCGGCTCGACCATCTCGGCCAATGGCGGGCAGTACTTCGCCTGACCCGCGACGGGGGGCGGATCAGCAAGGTGAGCCTGGCGCATGCGCATCGGTATACTGGAGACCGGCGACGTCGCAGCGGAGATGAAGGCCCGCTTCGGCGACTATCCGGCGATGAACCGGGCCTTGCTTGCCCCGGTCATGCCAGAGGCGGAGTTCTTTTCGGTCCCGCTGATCGAAGGCGCGCATCCCGAGCGGCCGGAGCAGGCCGATGGCTGGATCGTCACCGGCTCGCGCCACGGCGTCTATGACGACCTGCCCTGGATCGGCCCGCTGCGCGATTTCCTGCGCGATGCCCGCCGGCAGGGCGTGCCGGTGGCGGGCATCTGTTTCGGCCACCAGATCCTGGCCGAGGCGCTGGGCGGGAAGGCGGAGCTTTCCGACCGCGGCTGGGCGGTGGGGCTGGAGCGGTACCGGGTGACGGCGCGCCCGGGCTGGATGCAGCCCTGGCAGGATCATTTTGCCGGGCTGGCCATGCATCGCGACCAGGTCACGGCGCTCGCTCCGGATGCGAGCCTGCTGGCTGCCGGTGCCAACTGCCCCTTCGCGGCCCTCGCCTATGGCGATCCCGAGGCGCCGGATGCGATTTCGGTGCAGACGCATCCCGAATTCACGCCCGACTTCCTGCGCGAGCTCATCATCTTCCGCCGGGGAACAGTGGTGCCCGAGGAGGTGGCGGACCGGGCGCTGGCAAGCCTTGACGCGGCCCCCGACAACGCGCTCTGGGCCGAATGGCTCGCGGGCTTTTTCCGCCGCAGGCGGTCGGGCGGGAGGTGATTCGCCGCCGCTGCATCGGCAGCGAAGCGGCGATGGTTCGGGTGCCGGCACCGCGACCGCAGGGCCGCCCCCGCCCGGCCGGCCCGAAATCGGCCTGAACGGATCCCGGGCCGGCGGGTGCGCATCTGTACGAAGGTCGTGTTCGGGGCCGGGGCCGGGTCCTGCGGTGCGAAGCGCCTGCGGCCCTTCATCGGCCGGCACATCGGTTCGGCATTGCCGTTGGGCCGGAACCGCCGGGGCGGCAGGGGTTTGTCGCCGCGATCGTCCGCCAGCACGATCCGATCCTGCGCAGCCAACACCAACCCTTTCCTTCGCCCCTCTTCCGGCGAAGGCGAGTCGTCTTTCAGATTGTCGCGCGGCGCCGGCTAGAGCGGGATGAGATCAGTCTGAATCGAAAGTGGATTCACAGCGGCTGATTTTGGTGATTCACTGTCGCCAACCACAAGATGGAGGGCGAGCAGTGGGTAAGGCACTTTCAATGGACCTTCGGAGGAGGGCAATGGCGCGGCTGTCGGCTGGGGAGAGCGTCCGCGCGGTTGCATCCGCGTTGGATGTGGCCCCGTCCAGCGTTGTGAAGTGGTCCCAGCGGTTGCGCGAGACCGGGAGTTGCGCGCCAGCCGGAACGGGCGGCCATCCGCCCCGCAAGATCGTGGACGCGCATGAGGCGTGGTTGCTGGAACGGATCAAGACGCCGTTCACGCTGCGCGGACTGGTGGTGGAGTTGGCCGAGCGTGGCCTGAAGGTGGACTACCGCACGGTCTGGGCCTTCGTGCATCGCACAGGCTACTCGTTCAAAAAAAGACCCAACTCGCCGAGGAGCAGAACCGCCCCGATGTGAGCCGCCGCCGTGCGCGCTGGAAGCGGCATCAGGGCCGGATCGATCCGCGCCGCCTTGTCTTTATCGACGAAACCTGGGCCAAGACCAACATGGCCCCGCTGCGCGGCTGGGCACCCAAAGGCGAACGCCTGATCGGGCGGGCCCCGCATGGTCACTGGCGCACCATGACCTTCATCGCGGCCCTGCGCCACGACAAGATCGATGCACCTTTTGTGCTGGATGGTCCCGTCAACGGCGACGCCTTCCGGGCCTATGTCGAACAGGTGCTTGTCCCAACCCTGCGACCGGGCGATGTGGTGGTGATGGACAATCTGGGCAGCCACAAGGGGCAGGCTGTTCGCAAAGCAATCCGGGCGACGCAAGCGCACCTGCTGTTCCTGCCGCCGTACAGTCCGGATCTGAACCCTATCGAACAGGTCTTCGCGAAGCTCAAACACATGCTACGGGACGCCGCCGAACGGACAATGGAAGCCACATGGCGCAGGATCGGCGCGCTCCTCGACCGCTTCACGCCGCAGGAGTGTTCAAACTACATTGCCAACGCTGGATACGCTTCAAGCTGATCTCATCATGCTCTAGTGGGTCTGCTGGCTGAGACGCGCGATCTCGTCCTTAAGCCTGAGCTTTTCCCGCTTCAGCTCCGTCAGCCGTAGATGATCGACGCCGGGATGCTGCGATTCCGCCTCGATCGTCTGAGCCAGCATTTCATGCTTCTTGCGGAGTTCGGCGAGATGCGCGGTCAGGCTCATCGTTTGGCTCCTTTCCTGCTGATGGGAACAGTACAATTAGAGCACGAAACGCAGTCGATGTCATCCTGCCATTGTGGCACAGGGCTCAGGCCGCAACGCCGATCGGTGCGGGTTGTACCGGGGCTGCGAGCCGGCCGGGCAGCGCGCCCAGCAGGCGGGTCAGGACCTGCGGCCGGACCGCCGTTGTCAGGCCGCCGAACAGGATCGCCCCCAGCCCGGCCAGCGTCATCGCCTCCGGCACTTCGCCGAACAGGACGATGCCAAGCGCGACCGCCACGACCAGATTGAAGTACATGAAGGGGGCCAGCACCGATGCCTCGGCAAGGCGGAAGGCCATGATCATCATCACATGCGTCAGCGCCGAGACAATACCGAGTGCGAGGATCCAGCCGAACACCTCGATGTCGATCATCGGGACGCCGTTCGACAGTGCCATCGGCGCGACCATGGCGGAACCCAGCAGCGACTGCACCGCGAGGGCCGAGACCACGCCTTCGCGCCGGCCGGTTCCGCGCGAGGCGGTGAAGTAGCAGCCCAGCAGCACGCCGCCGCCCAGCGCGAACAGTGTCCCGGCCTGGCTGTTCAGCCCGGGCCGCAGGATCAGCACCGCACCGAGCAGGCTGAGCAGGGCGCCGATGATCTTCTGCCGGCTCATCCGCTCGCCCAGCAGGACCACCGAAAGGCCGGTGGCGACGATGGGGGCGATCAGGAAACCGCCGACCGCATCGGCCAGCGGAACCATGGTCAGCGCGGTGACGAAGGCACACATCGCGCCCATCATCAGCCCCGCGCGCAGAAGCTGGCCGGGAAGGCTTTTCACGTCGAGCGCGATCTCCTCGCCCGTAATCCCGGCGATGATCAGCGCGATCAGCCCCGCCGCGGCATAGCGGGCGAAGACGACGAAGAACGGATCATGGGTCTGGCCCAGTTCCTTGGAGATCGCGTCGAGACCGGGCGTCAGCGACATCGCGAGTAGAACCAGCATGATTCCGCTGCACATGTCGCTCTCCCCTCCTTGGCTCGACTCAACCCGGGATTGATCGTGCTCTCGGCATATCAACCAGTAGGCCCGAATTGCGCTCGCGTCAAGGTTGAATAAGGGGAATTAAGGATCAGTTAAAAAGCGAGTGCCGGGAGCCGTGGCTCACCCGCCATCGCTCCAGGAAAGCGCTGAAACTTCTCGAAAAATTTTCTCGGCTTTGCCGGAAAACCGGCCCGAATCGCCATCATCGTGCAGGATGAAGGGTGCAAGCAGGCGAAAACCCGCGCGCGCGCCCTTGCGGCCACGCACGATGGCGCGGGCGGCGGGCCTGCCGGGCCGGGCGGCCAGCGGCAGCACGCACAATCCGCCGGCACGCGGGCTCAGGCAGGCGAGGATCTCGGGCAGAGACTCGATGCGCTGGATCAGGGTCAGCACGCCGCCCGGGCGCAGCCGGCGCAGACCGGCATCGATCCAAACCGCCAGGCCGGCGGTGCCGTCGCGCCGGGACAGATCGCGCCCCGGATCGGCGGCCGGGCTGGCCGAGCCGGCGGGAAAGAACGGCGGATTGAGGATCACGTGGTCGAAGACCCGCGCGCGCAGCGCCGCGGGCATGGCGGCGACATCGCCTTCATGGACCGTCAGCGACAGGTCGTTGGCGGCGGCATTGCGGCGGGCAAGCTCGGCATAGGCGGGCTGCAGCTCCAGCCCGTGCAGCTCCAGCCCCGGCACGCGGGCAGCCAGACACAGCGCCGCCGTGCCCACGCCGCAGCCGAGATCGAGCACGCGCTGGCCCGCCACCGCCTCGGTGGCCGCGGCAAGCAGCACCGCATCGGTCCCGGCGCGAAAGCCGCTTGCCGGCTGCTCGACATGGATCCGGCCGCCCAGCAGCGCGTCGCGCGTCGTCTGGGGCCGGTCGCTCACCCTGCCCTCAGCCGGCAAGGTCCGCGCCGCTCGGCTCCATCCCGTGATCGCGCAGGATGGCCCGGGCGCGGAACAGATCGGCCTGCGCCACCATGATGCGGCGGGGCAGGATGCCGATGGACCCGTCCAGAACGCTCATATGGACGTCCAGCACGAAGCAGTCTATATCCTCGCCGCCCAGGAGCGCGGTGACATGGGCAATCGTCACGGGGTCGTTGGTCCGGATCAGTTCTTGCATGACAGCCTCTTATCCACAGAACCCGCCTGCGTCGAGTTCGCAGGCGGGCAAGGGCGATCCGCTGGAGCGGCTTTCGATCCTGCTGGCCGACGACCTTGCGGCGGTGGCGGGGCTGATCGGCGAGCGGATGCAGAGCGCACATTCCCCGCGCATCCCGCAGGTGACCGCGCATCTGGTCGAGGCCGGCGGCAAGCGCATCCGGCCGCTGCTGACGCTGGCCGCGGCGCGGATGCTGGGCTATTCGGGCGCGCATCACCGCAGGCTGGCGGCGACGGTCGAATTCATCCACACCGCCACGCTCCTGCATGACGATGTGGTCGATGAAAGCCGTCAGCGGCGCGGGCGGCCGACGGCGAACCTTCTGTGGGACAACAAGTCCTCGGTGCTGGTGGGCGACTATCTGTTCGCCCGCGCCTTCCAGCTGATGGTCGAGACCGGGAACCTGCGCGTGCTGGAGATCCTCTCCAACGCCGCGGCGGTGATCGCCGAGGGCGAGGTTCTGCAGATGAGCACCGCCCACAACCTCGCCACCGACGAGGCGACCTACATGCAGGTGATCCGCGGCAAGACCGCGGCGCTGTTCGCGGCCGCCTGCGAGACCGGCGGGGTGATTGCCGGAGCAGGCGAGGACGAGATCGCGGCGCTGCGCCGCTATGGCGACGCGCTGGGGGTGAGCTTTCAGATTGCCGACGACCTGCTCGATTACGGCGGCAGTACCGCGGCGCTGGGCAAGAACACCGGCGACGATTTCCGCGAGCGCAAGGTCACGCTGCCGGTGCTGCTGGCCCATGCAAGCGGCGGGGAAGGGGACCGCGCCTTCTGGCAGCGGGTCATCGAGGCCGGAGAGCAGCGCGAAGGCGATCTGGACCGTGCCATGGCGTTGATGCAGGCAACCGGCGCGCTGGCAGACACCCGCGCGAGAGCGCTGGCGGTGGCAGGAGAGGCACGCGCCGCGCTGCAGATACTGCCGGGCGGCGCGCTGCGCGATCTGCTGGCGGAGCTTTCGGACTTCGTCGTCGCCCGCATCGCCTGACAGGCGTCA
>RFIR01000198.1 GCA_003695135.1 Alphaproteobacteria bacterium
CCCCCAGCCCGATGAAGGCCGAGCAGAGCCGGTCGAGCTCCTCCAGCGTGAGCAGGTCCTTCTTGGGCAGGAAGGTCATGTGTTCGGCCATGCAATATGTGCAGCGGAAATCGCAGCGATCGGTGACCGACACGCGCAGATAGGTCACAGCGCGCTCGAACGGGTCGACGAGTTGTGGTGCTGTCATGCGCTCCCTCCCTGCAGCCATTTATAGGGCGGTACGGCTTGCGGGGAAAGCCCGCCCGTGCCGCGGCGGTGCAGCGCAGGATGGTCGGGGTGGTCAGAGCCAGCCGATACAGGCAAACACAATCGTAAAGTTAGGATCTGGACCGGGAGACGGGACAGACACTGGCATCGCCCGGCGCAGCCGGGCGGCGCCCGACCCTGCCCCCGGGAGGGCGCATTGCGACGCCGGTCACGGGAACGGCCGGCAAGCTCGGGGAGATCTGCGTCACCACCTCTACCGGATTGCAGCGCCCTCCCAGGGTCGGGCACCGCCCGGGGCGTAGACAGGGTCCATCGGGGAAGGGGCCCGGAGGGTGGCACCCGTTCCCTAAAGCCAGCCCAGCACCGCCTCGATGTCGAGCGCGTCGGGCAGCACGCCATGGGTGTGATGCGGTGCCTCCAGCCGGGTCGCGATCAGCGCCTCGGCCACCGGCCCTTCGAGGCGTTGCAACACCAGCGCGCACTGAAACAGCAGCGCGAGCCGCTCGGCGAGCCGGCGCGCCGCAGCTTCCGAAGGCGCCTTCAGCTCCGCCTCCGCTGCCTTGAGCGCCGCGTCATAGGCCGGATGCCGGCCGACCGCAGAGGCCAGCTCGGCGCGCAGCGCAGCGAGGCTTTCGGGGTTGCGGGCAAGCGCGCGCAGGATGTCGAGGCAGATGACGTTGCCCGAGCCCTCCCAGATCGAGTTGAGCGGGGATTCGCGGAAGATGAGCGGCAGGATGCTGTCCTCGACATAGCCGACGCCGCCGAGGCACTCCATCGCCTCGTAGACGACCTGCGGGCAGCGCTTGTTGGACCAGAACTTGGCAATGGCGACGCCGATCCGCGCGAGCGGCGCCTGCCCGGGATCGTCGAAGGCCTCGGCCACACGCAGCCCCATCGCCGTCGCCCCGATCCAGTCGAGCGCCAGATCGGCCAGCACCGCGCGCATCAGCGGCTGGTCGATCAGGCGCCGCTGGAAGGCCGAGCGATGGGTGATCCAGTGATGCGCCTCGCCCAGCGCCCGCCGCATCAGCCCGCAGGGCGCCATCGCGGTGTCGAGCCTGGTATGGTGGACCATGGCGAGGATGGTGCGCACCCCGTCGCCTTCCTCGCCCAGCATCTCGGCCCAGGCGCCGTGATACTCGATCTCGGCCGAGGCGTTGGAGCGGTTGCCGAGCTTGTCCTTCAGCCGCTGCAGCTGGATCGGGTTGCGGCTGCCATCGGGCTGCCAGCGGGGGGCGAGAAAGCAGCTCAAGCCTCCCGGCGCCTGCGCCAGCGTCAGGAACGCATCCGACATCGGCGCGGAACAGAACCATTTGTGCCCGGTCAGCCGCCAGCCTTCGCCATCGGCTTCGGCGCGGGTGGTGTTGGCGCGCACATCCGATCCGCCCTGCTTCTCGGTCATCGCCATGCCGATGGTCACGCCCGGCTTCTCGGCCCATGGACGCGAACGGCCGTCATAGCGGCGGGAAAGGATCTTCGGCCGCCACGCCTCGGCGATCTCCGCCACGCTGCCCAGCGGCGGAAAGGCGGCGTAGGTCATGGTCATCGGGCAGCAGGTGCCGGGCTCGACCTCGCTGGCGAGATAGACCATCGCGGCATGGGTGCGGTGCCCGCCCGGCCTGCCGTCCCAGGCGCAGGCGGAATAGCCGCCCTCGATGCCCCGGCGCAGCATGGCGTGATAGCCGGGGTGAAACCGCACCTCGTCGAGCCGCCGGCCGCCGGCATCGAACAGCTGCAGCTCCGGCACCACCCGGTTGGCGGCGCGCGCATCCTCCTGCGCTTCCTCGCTGCCGAAGCTGGCGGCGAAACGCTCGAGCCCGGCCAGCCTTTCGGCCGGCAGATCGCGGGTCAGATGCCGCAGCAGCCGGTCTCCCTGCCACAGCGCTAGATCCCCGCGCGCCGGCGGCTGGTTGAGCACCTCATGCGTGGCAAGCTGGCTGCGTGGCTGAAGCGGCGGCATGGCAGGCCCCTCCCTGTGGCTTTCAGGTGACCCTGCGGCCGCGCGTCGCGCCGGTCAAGGCCGGTACTCCACAGCGCTGTTGCCTGATTCGCACCCGCGGGGCTATGATCTTGGCAAAACGACAAGAGGCAGAGCAGTGATCCATCGAACCGGACTCGGCGCCGTCTGTGCGGCGTTGCTGCTGACCGGTGCCGGACCGGGCATGGCCCGGACCGTACCGGCGGACTGGGCGCAGGCTGCCCGCCTGTCGCAGATCGACATCCGCCACGAACCGAGCTGGACGGAAGGCGGGCCGGCGTTCGCCGAACCGCGCGCCCGGGCCGAGACCGCGCTGGCGCAGGCTTTCCGCCGCACCCGGGCCGGCTTCGCCGGCGCGCGCGATCTCCTGCTGGTGGCCGAGCTCGGCCGGCTGGAGGCCGAGACGGGCGCAGTCAGGGATCAATACGCGCTCGCCATCCGCTACCGGTTGCAGGACCGGTCGGGCCGCTTCGCGGTGGCCAGCGGCTGGCGCTGGGTCAGCGGCAGCCTCGCCCCGGATGCCGGTGCGGACGGGCTCGCCGCGGCACTGACCCGCGACATCGCCGATTTCATGGCCGGGCTCGAATGCCCCGCCGCCATCTGCCGCCCCGGCGATGCGGCGGAGACGGCCGAGGCCCGCCCGATGGCGCCGGCACCCACAGCATCCTTGTCTGGCGTCGAGACCGCGCTCCGGCCGCGGCCGCGCCCCTCGCTTCGCACCGCGCGCGACAGGCTGGCGGGAATCGAACCGCCCGCCGTCCCGCTATCCCGCGCGGTGCCGGCGCAGCCGTTGCCGACGGCCGGAGACACGGTCGGCGATGCGGTGATCGAGCTTGCCCGCATGCTGCAGGAGGAGCGCGCGCTCGACATGCCCCGCCGCGCCGTGCTGCGCGAACGGGACCCGGACATGCCCGACACTACCCTCGCCGCGGTGCCGGCCGCCGCGCAATCGCTCTTCCAAGGCGCCGCCGCCCTGTTCTCGCTGGTCGGTATCGGCCCGGCGACGGACGCAACC
>RFIR01000018.1 GCA_003695135.1 Alphaproteobacteria bacterium
CCGGAGGCCGGGAATCGAGTATTTTTTAGAGACCCCTGCAAAACTCCGGCATGAATGCAAAGCACCGATCGGCCCGGTTTCCGGTCATCATGATCGCGCACGCGTAAAGTAATTAGAAAATAATTCCCCAATCAATATTTAACAATCAACAGTGAAAATAATCACAACATGACCGGCGCCGCATTTCGCCTCCGCCCGGGCGCAACGCCCGGGTCTGGCCGGCAGGGTTTCGCGGGGGTCTCTTTTAGAGACTCCTGCAAAACCCGGATGCAGGTGTGCTCTCTGAATGCACAAGGTTTCAGAGAGATCCAGTTTGCGCGCGCGTAAAATAATTAGAAAATAACTTTGCAATCAATATTTATCAATCAACAGTGAAAGCAAAAAGAACGCATATGGCGCCGCATTTCGCGGCGCCCGAGCGCAACGCCTGGGTCTGCCCGGTCATTTTCACGGAGATCCTTCCCGCCGGCGGTGCCCGCGCGCCGGCGCATCTTCACTGTTCTACAAATACCTCCCCGGCGGGGCGGCATCCGCGCCGCGCGCTCCCGGCTTGTGCCCCCGGCACTCAGCCCTTGGTGAGTTCCTCCAGCGCGCTGCGGATGCGCGGGGCGGCGGCAAAGCCCGTCTCGCCGCCGAGCTTCAGCGCCGCCTCCAGATGGGTGCGCGCCTCCTCGCCGCGGCCGAGCCGGGCCAGCACGATGCCGAGGTGATAGCGCACCCAGGGGTTGTCGGGCAGCTCGTGCGCGGCCGGGATCAGCTCGGCCAGCGCCGCATCGTCCTCGCCGTCGAGATGCAGCAGCCAGCCATAGGTGTCGCGGAAGGCGGGGTTGCGGCTGCCCTGCAGCGGCGCGGCGATGCGGCGGGCATGGGCGATGCGTTCGGGATCCCCGGCCTGGTGGTCGCTGATCAGGCTGACGAGATTGTTGATCACCACCAGCGAGGTCTCGCCCGCCGCCAGCATCTCCTCATAGATGCCGATCGCGGCCTCGGGATCGCCGGCCTTCTCGCGCAGCATGGCCAGGCGCAGCATCAGCACCGGCTGGCCGGGCAGGCGGTCGAGCCCGGCCCGGGTCGCTGCCTCGGCCTCGGCCGGCCGGCCATGGCGGGTGAGGAAATCGGCCAGCACCTCATGGCTGGACACCGTATCGGGCGCGGCCGCGACCAGCCGGCGCAGCAGCGCCTCGGCGGCGGGCAGATCGCCTTCATCCTCCTTCATCGCGGCGCTGAGATAGAGCGCCTGCGGCTGGTCGGGGGTCTCGGCCAGCACCGCGGCGAGATAGGCCTCGGCCTCGCCGCGCCGGCCGGCGGCGAGATAGGTGGCGATGAGCTGGCCCATCGCCTGCTTGCGCGTGTCTTCGGGGCCGGAGAGGTTCTTCAGGATCTCCAGGCTTTCGTCATAGCGCTGCTGGCTCTGCAGCAGCGCCGCCTGCAGCCGGTCGGCCTCGGTGCGTGCATCGAGCTTGCGCAGCGCGGCGATCACCGGCTCGATCTCCAGCCACTTGCCGAGCGACAGCCGCAGATCGGCGAGCTTGAGCAGGATGGCGCGCTCGGCGGGCCGGTGCTGCGCGGCCTCCGACAGCACCGCCTCGGCTGCCTCGGCCCGGCCCTCCTCGATCAGGAATTCGGCATAGCGCAGCGTCTCGGCCGCGGCATAGCCGGTCGCCTGCATCGCCTGGCCCAGCGATTCGCCGGCCAGGGTGCGGTTGCCGAGCCTGAGCTGGGCCTCGGCGGCGAGGGTGAGCAGGCCGGGATTGTCCGGCGCCTCGCCGAGCGCCAGCCGCAGATCGGTCAGCGCCGCCTCCGGCTGGCCGTCCTTCAGCCGCAGCATGGCGCGCAGCTCCAGCGCCTCGGTATTGGCGGCATCGGCCGCCAGCACCGCCTCGATCAGCGTCGCGGCCACCGCCGGGTGGCCCTCGGTCAGCTCGATGCGCGCCAGCATCACCCGCGCGGCCGCCGCCGCCTCCGGCCCGGCCTTCGCGATCATCTCCTCCAGCGCCGCCCGCGCCGCCTCGGGCCGGTCATTGGCATAGTCGAAGGCGGCCAGCATGCGCCGGTAGATCCAGGGCCGGGCGGCGGTTTCGGCCAGCCGCGCCAGCTCGGCCCGCGCCGCCTCGGCCCCGGCATTCTCGCGCATCGCGGTGGCCAGCAGGCCGGCCAGTTCGGCAAAGCGGCCGGCCAGCCACGGATCCTCCAGCGTGGCGACCCGGTCGCGCAGCCGGGCGAAGCCGCCGGCGGGGTCGCCGGTTTCCAGATGCCATTGCAACAGCGCGGTCCAGTAGTCGAGATCGTCGGGCTTCAGCGCCACCAGCCGGGCGAGGCTTTCGCCGGCCGCGGCCACGTCCTGCTGTTCCAGCACGATGCCCAGATGCAGCCGGTTGAGATCCTCGTTCTCGGGATGGGCGGCGAGATAGCGCTCGGCCAGCGCGCGCGCCCCGGCCAGATCCTTGGCCGCCACCCGGCCGCGCACCAGCACCCCGCCGGCCAGCGGCTGGTCGGGCTCGATCGCCACCGCGCGCGCGGCATCGGCCAGCGCCTCCTCCTGCCGGTCCATGGAAAACGCCGCCGCCGCGCGCAGCGCCAGCGCCTCGGCATTGTCCGGCGCCGCCTTCAGCGCCGCCTCGGCGTGATCGAGCGCGCCCTGCATCTGGCCCGCGCCCAGCATCAGCTCGGCCAGCCGGGTCTGGGCCCAGAGATTGGCGGGATCGCGCTCGGCGATCCGCTGCAGATGCCCCGCCATCGCCGCGCCGTCGCCCTGCCGCTCATAGAGCCGGGCCAGCGCCTCATGGGCGGGCAGCGAATCGGGATCGATCTTGAGCACATTGGCGAATTCCAGCCGCGCCTTGGCGTCCTGGCCGGCCGCGACCAGCTCCTGCCCGCGCTTGAGATGCGCCGCGGCGCGTTCCTCGGCGCTTTCGCAGCCCGCCAGCCCGGCGAGAAGCACCAGCGCAAGAAGCGCGCGCAGCACCGCCTCATGCATAGTGATAGCCATAGTCGTAGCTGTCCTCGCTGCCGGTATCCTCGACCTTGTTCAGAAGCACGCCGAGAAAGGCGGCATTGCCCTGGAAGAGCTGCTCGCAGGCATCGATCTGGGCCGCGCGCGTCTCGCCCGCCGCCGCCACCAAGAGCACCGCATCGACATGGGGCAGGAAGGCGAAGGCGTCGTCGCTGACCAGCATCGGCGGCAGGTCGTAGATCACGATGTCGGGGGCCAGCTTGCCGATGGTCTCGGTCAGGATCGAGGCGGTCTTGCGTTCCAGCAGCAGCTCGGCGGCATTGCGCACCCGTTCGGTATTGAGCGCCACCGCCAGATTGTCGCCCAGCCGGCGGATATAGCTTTCCGGCGCCGTCGATCCGGTGAGGAAGTCGCGGATCGCCCGGCGCTCGGCCAGGCCCAGGGTCGAGGCCACCTGCGGCGCGCGCAGGTCGAGATCGACCAGCAGCGTGCGCAGATCGGGCTGGCGGGCGAGGCTGAGGGCGAGATTGACCGCGACGAAGGTCTTGCCGCAGCCCTTGGTGGGCGAGGTGATGGCCAGGCGCGACCAGCCATTGTCCTGGAAGGCCTTGAGGATGCGCGAGCGCAGCACGTCGAAGGCGACATGGGCCGGATCGGAGCGATCGAGGGTGATGACGCGGTTTCTCTGCAGCCGCCGCGGGGTCAGCGACAGCGCCTCCAGCGTGGCCCAGGGCAGGCCGGGCGGGCGCGGGCCCCCGGTGGCCGGCAGCGTGCCGGCGCCGGGCCGGGGCGCAGGCCCGGCCCCGCCCGGCCCGGTCTCGCCCTGCAGCCGGGCGCGTTCCTGCCTGGCCCGCTCGATGGCTTCCTTGAGTCGTTCGACCATGTGCCTTCTCCTGCGCCGGCGCGGCCCCGGGGCCGCTCAGCCGCCCAGCCTGAGCTCGATGATGCGGATCGCCGCGTCGAGCCCGGTCTTGTCGATCAGCTTCTGGGCCAGGGCGTCGATCGGCAGATAGTAGCGGTCGACCGCCCACAGCGCGGCGGGGATGGCGGCCAGCACCAGGGCGGTGAACAGCATCATGCGCATCAGC
>RFIR01000199.1 GCA_003695135.1 Alphaproteobacteria bacterium
GCCCGGATGGGCCAACCGCCCGCGTCCGACCCCCGCGCGCCCGGGCCGCTGGCCTTTGCCGAGCCCGACCATGTTCGCGGAATCCTGACCGATGCGGGGTATTCCGCCGTCGAGGTCAATTCGATGGCCCTCGATCTCTGCCCGCCGGGCAGCGCGGCCGAGGTCGCCGCCTTCGCCGCCGAGACCGGGCCGGCCAACCGGATCGTGCAGCATTTCGGTGGCGGGCCAGCCGACATCACCGCGATTGCCGAAGACATCCGGCGCGAGATCGCGCGCCACGAGACCGCCCAGGGCGTCCGGCTGCCCGGCAGCATCCGTCTTTGCACCGCGCGAAACGGCTGACCGGTCCCCTTCCGCCCCATCCGGCGACGGCCGCCCCTGTTGCAATCGCGCCCGACCGCCTACATTGCGTCCCGCGCCCGCCCCGCCTATAGCGGCGGCCGGGCAGAGGAGAGCGGCAGGTGCAGCACTATCTGGAATTCGAAAAACCGCTGTCGGAGATCGAGGGCAAGGCGGCCGAGCTGCGCAGCCTTGCCAGCCGGAATCCGAACATGGATGTCGAGGAGGAGGCCAGCGCGCTCGACGAGAAGGCGCGCAATCTGCTGCGCAGCCTCTATGCCAATCTCGACGCCTGGCAGAAATGCCAGGTCGCCCGCCATCCCGAACGGCCGCACACCGCCGACTATCTCGACGCCCTGTTCACCGACTTCCAGCCGCTGGCCGGCGACCGCGCCCATGGCGAGGATCACGCCATCCTCGGCGGCCTCGCCCGGTTCCGCGACCGCCCGGTGGTGGTGATCGGGCATGAAAAGGGCCACGACACCAAATCGCGGCTGAAGCACAATTTCGGCATGGCCCGCCCCGAGGGGTACCGCAAGGCGGTGCGGCTGATGGGTCTGGCCGACCGATTCGGCCTGCCGGTGATCTCGCTGATCGACACCGCCGGCGCCTATCCGGGCAAGGGGGCCGAGGAACGCGGCCAGGCCGAGGCGATCGCCCGCTCGACCGAGGCCTGCCTGACGATCGGCGTGCCCTTCGTCGCGGTGATCATTGGCGAGGGCGGCTCGGGCGGGGCGGTGGCGCTGGCCACGGCCGACCGGGTGGCGATGCTGGAACACTCGGTCTATTCGGTCATCTCGCCGGAGGGCTGCGCCTCGATCCTGTGGAAGGATGCCGAGAAGATGCGCGAGGCGGCGATCGCGCTGCGGCTGACGGCGCAGGATCTGCTGAAACTCGGCGTCATCGACCGCATCGTGCCCGAGCCGGTGGGCGGCGCCCAGCGCGACCGGGACGAGACCTTCCTGCGCGTGGGCGAGGCGATCGCCACCATGCTGGCCGAACTCGACGGGCTGGAGCGCGATGCGCTGCTGGCCGAGCGGCGGCAAAGATATCTCGGCATGGGCATGAAGGGGCTGGGCTGAACCGGCCGCGTCACCGAGTTGGCGGGCTTCCGGTTCCTGCCTCGGCGAGCAGCCGGTCCGAGGCTGCCTCGATGCGCCGCTCCAGCTCGGCCATGAACGGCCTGGGCTCGAGCCCCGGCGGGATCGGGTCGAGAAATTCCACCACCGCCATACCGGGACGGCGATAAAGGCTCATCCGCGCCCAGAAATGCCCGGCATTGGTCGCCACCGGCACGCATTCCAGCTCGAAGGCCCGATAGAGCGCCGCGGCGCCGGGGCGGTAGGGCAGCCGCGCGCCCACCGCGGCGCGGGTGCCCTGCGGGTAGATCACCGTCTGGGTTCCGGCCTGCCGCCGGCCCTTCACCTCACGCAGCATGCCGCGCAGGGCGCGGGCCTGATCCTCGCGCCGGATCGGGGTGCAGCCGATGCGCATGGCGTAGAACCCCAGCACCGGCACCCATTTCAGCGACTGCTTCATCACGAATTGCGGCCGGGGCAGGACGCGCGACAGGATGATGACATCGAGAAAGCTCTGATGCTTGGCGGCAACCAGCACGTCGCCCTGCGGCACCCTGCCCCGCACCTCGACCCGCAGACCGCAGAGACGGCGCAACAGCCACAGCACGATGCCGCACCAGAGCTTGATGCCCCAGAGCGCCGCGCGCGAGGAGACGGCCGCGGCCGGCGCCAGTACCAGCCCCATCACGCCCATCAGCGTGTAGGCGATCGCGTCGAACAGCAGCGAGCGCAGCAGGATCACGGCGCGTCGCGCAGGCTGGCGCGGGTCGCCGCGCGGGTGGCTGCCCATGCGATCAGCGCCGAGATCGCCGGCACAAGCGCGGGCAGGATCCATTCGGCCCCATGCGGGCGCAGTCCGATGCCGAGCACGCTGTCCCCCGCGCCCGCGGCAAGCAGCCCCGTTGCGGCCAGCCCCGCCGCGGTTCCGCCCACCGCGCCGAGAAAGGCCCGCCAGGTCAGCCGGCTGACGAAGGCGCGCATGATGAAGCGGTCATCGGCGCCGATCAGGCGCAGCGTGACCATGATGTCGCGCTGGCTGGAAAGCGTCGCGCGTGCGGCCAGTACCAGCAGCGCGGCGGTGAGCATCAGCGCGATCAGAACCACGCTGCCGGCAAGCCACAGCAGCCCGTTTGCCGCCCGCCGCAGCGGCCGGCGCCAGCGCCCGTGATCGTCATAGACCGCACCCGGCGCCTCGCCCTGCAGCCGGGCCTGAAGGCCGGCCGGGTCCGGCCCGTCGCCCTCGATCTCGACGGCGATCAGGCGGGGCAGCGGCAGATCGGCAAGGCCGGCTTCGGCCCCCAGCCAGGGGGCGAGCAGCGCCCGTTGCTCGGCATCGTCCAGGGCGCGGGCGGACCGGATACCGGGGGTTTCGCGCAAGGCGCGCAGAACCGCCGCCACAACCTGCCGATCGCCGGCCAGCGCCGACGGGATGCGCACCGTCGCGGCTCCGGCAAGCTCGCTCTTCCAGCGTTCGGCCAGCCTTGCGGTGCCCAGGCCGAGGCAGAGCGCGGACACGGCAACGAAGGCGGTGGCCGCGGCCACCAGCGCGACCAGCAGCGCGAACAGGCCCGTCACCGGCACGATGCCTCGCGTCGAGGCGCCACCCGGCCGAACCGGCAGAGGCAGCCTCACAGCTCGGCCCCCAGTTCGACCCGCCCTTCGCGCAGGCGCAGCAGCCGCACCGACACCTCGCTGCGCGCGGCGCGGATGAGATCGAGGTCATGGGTGGCGATCAGCACCGTCTTGCCCAGCCGGTTGAGCTCGATGACCAACTCGAGGATGTGCAGCCCCATCTCCCAGTCGACATTGCCGGTGGGTTCGTCGGCAAGAATCAGGTCGGGCGAACCGATCACCGCCCGGGCCAGCGCGGCGCGCTGGCGTTCGCCGCCGGACAGCTCCGGCGGCCGGGCGCGGACGCGATCCTCCAGCCCCACCCAGGCGATCAGGTCGCGCAGATCGTCGCGATAGCGCTCGCGCGGCTGGCCCTGCACCCGGCGCGGCAGGGCGATGTTTTCGGCGACATCGAGATGGTCGAGAAA
>RFIR01000200.1 GCA_003695135.1 Alphaproteobacteria bacterium
CCGACCCGCGAGACCTTCCTCGTCGGCTGCGCCGATGACGACCAGATCTCGGTCTACAGCACCGACACGCTGGAGCTTCTCAAGCGCATCCGCGGGATTCCGGCGCCCGAGACCTTCGATCTGCATCCCGATGGCCGGCGGCTGGTGATCTCCAACGAGGACGACGCTGCGGCCTCGGTGATCGACATCGAGACCGGCGAGCTGCTGGCCGAATACGACACCGGCGAGGAACCCGAAGGCGTGAAGATCACGCCTGACGGGCGGCTGGCCTTCGTCGCCTCCGAAGCGGCCAATCTGGTCCATGTGATCGACCTTCAGGCCGATGCGGTGATCGCCGACATTCCCGTCGATACCCGGCCGCGCCGCTTCGTGCTGGCAAGGGGGGGCAGCGAGCTGTGGGTGTCCTGCGAGCTTGCGGGCCGCGTCGACATCATCGACGTGGCGACGCTGAAGGTGGTGGGCGACATCGCGTTCCTTCCCACCGGCTTTCGCCCCGAACAGGTGACGCCGGTGGACATCCAGCTCTCGCCCGATGCCAGCCTGGCCTTCGTGGCGCTGGGGCGGGCCAACCACGTCGCCGTGGTCGATGTCGCCAGCCGCAAGGTGATCGACTACATCCTGGTCGGGCGGCGCGCCTGGGGGCTGGCGATGAACCGCGACGGCTCGCGGCTGTTCGTGGCCAACGGGCTCTCGGACGACATGACGGTGATCGACGTCGAGCGCCCGAAGCCGATCAGGTCCATCGCCGTCGGCCGCGTGCCCTATGACATGATCATCGACGACTGAGCATCCCAACCATGCCGAAACCGCCGAATTCGAGCCTTACCCGCCGCCGCGTTCTGGGCAGTGCCGCCGCCGCGCTGCCGCTGCTGCTCGTCCGCCCCGCTCTGGCGCAGGAGCGCGAGGTGAGCATCGGTTATCTGGGGCTTGCCGACGATCCGCTCTATGCCGAACGGCGCGGCTATGCCGGGGTGCGGCTGCGCCAGCGAGTCCGGCCGCTCGACGGGGTGAAGCTGGCGCTGCGCGGCGCGCGGGTGCTGGGCCGGGCGCTCGGCGTGGGCTTCGCGCTTGACGAGCGTCTGGTGGCCGACTCGGAGTCAGCGGCGGCGGCGGGGCGGGAGATGCGCGATGGCGGCGCGCTCGCGGTTCTGGCCGATCTGCCCGACGAGGCGCTGGCGGCGCTGGCCGATGCCCTGGGCGGTGCAGGGCTCGTGATCGACCTGCGCTCGCCCGCCATGCGCTGGCGCGCCGAGCGCTGCCCGCAGGGTCTCTTGCACGCCGCGCCCTCGCGCGCCATGCGGGCCGAGGCGCTGGCGCAATATCTGCGCAAGCGCAGCTGGGAAAGCGTGCTGATGCTGGTCGGCCGGCATCCCGATGACGGGCCGGATGCGGCGGCGGCGCGCGGAGCAATCGCCAAGTTCGGCCTCGATCTGGCCGATGAACGCGCCTTCGAGCTGACCGGCGATCCCACCCGGCGCGAGCAGAGCAATGTCGCGCTGCTGACCGGCGGGGTCAGCTATGACGTGGTGTGGCTGATCGACAATGACGGCGAATATGGCCGCTACGTCCCCTTCGCCACCTATCACCCGCGCCCGGTGGTGGGCAGCGAGGGGCTGAGGCCGGTCGCCTGGCACTGGACCTTCGAGCGCTACGGCGCGCCGCAGCTCAACCGCCGCTTCGAGCGGCGCGTGGGCCGGGTGATGGGAGAGGACGACTGGGTCGGCTGGGCGGGGCTGCGCAGCCTCTTGCAGTCGGTGCAGGATACCGGCGCGACCGCGCCGGAGACCGTCGCCGAAAGGCTGCTGGCCGAGGAGTTCCGCGTCGATCTCTACAAGGGCATCCCCGGCAGCTACCGGCCCTGGAACGGCCAGCTGCGCCAGCCGATCCTGCTGGCCACCCATGACGCGGTGACGGCGGTGGCGCCGCTGGAAGGCTATGAGCATCAGCGCAACGTGCTCGACACGCTGGGGCTCGACCTGCCCGAGGTGCAGTGCCGCTGAGCACGTCGCGTTCCATCCTGTTCGGGCCCGAGATGCTGCGAGGGCGAGCGCATGTAACGAGCTACTGCGCTTGCCGGCGGATCAGGGAATGAGCACGGTGGAGCCGGTGGTTCGCCGCCCGGCCAGATCCTCATGCGCCGCTGCCGCCTCGGCCAGCGGCCGCGTGCCGGCGAGGTGGATCTTCAGCGTCCCGTCGGCGATGGCCCCGAACAGCTCGGCCGCCGACGCCTCCAGCCACGGGCGCGAGGCGGCATAGTGAAACAGGGTCGGCCGCTGCAGCCGCAGCGATCCGCGCCCCAGATGGCTGATGCGGAACTGGTCCGGCGCGCCGGAGCTCTGGCCGAAGCTGACCAGCGTGCCGAAGGTCTTCAGGCAGTCGAGCGAGCCCATGATGGTGTCCTTGCCGACGCTGTCATAGACCGCAGCGACGCCGGCCCCGCCGGTCAGCTCGCGGACCCGTGCCACGAAGTCCTCGCTGCGATAGTCGATCACCTCGGCATAGCCGTTCTCGGCAGCCAGCCGGCATTTCTCCGGCCCGCCCGCCGTGCCGATGGCGCGGATGCCGCGCGCAGCCAGCCACTGGCCGGCGATCAGCCCCACCCCGCCGGCGGCGGCATGAAACAGCACCGTGTCGCCCGGCTTGACCGGATAGCTGTCGGTGATCAGGTAGTGCGCGGTCAGACCCTTCAGCATCGAGGCGGCGGCCTGCTCGTCGCTCACGCCATCGGGCAGATGCACCAGCATGGATGCCGGGACCACCCGGTGCGAG
>RFIR01000201.1 GCA_003695135.1 Alphaproteobacteria bacterium
GTCGACAGGACGGGGCCGAAGATCTCGGTCTTGTATATCTCCATGTCCGGCGTGACGTGGTCGAACAGATGCGGGCCGACGAAGAAACCGTTTTCGTAGCCCTGCAGCTTGAAGTCGCGCCCGTCCACCACCAGCTTCGCGCCCTCCCTGATGCCGGTCTCGACCAGCCCCAGCACCCGCTCGCGCGCCGCGGCGGTGACGAGCGGGCCATAATCGACATCCTTGCCGGCGGTATAGGGGCCGACCTTCAGCGCCTCGATCTTGGGCACCAGCTTCTCGATCAGCCGGTCCGCCGTCTCCTCGCCCACCGGCACCGCCACCGAGATCGCCATGCAGCGTTCGCCCGCCGCGCCATAGCCCGAGCCGACCAGCGCATCGGCCGCCTGGTCGAGATCGGCATCGGGCATGACGATCATGTGGTTCTTGGCGCCGCCGAAGCACTGCACCCGCTTGCCGTTGGAACAGCCCCGGCCATAGATGTACTGGGCGATCGGGGTGGAGCCGACGAATCCGATCGACTGGATCTCGGGGTGGTCGAGCAGCGCGTCCACCGCCACCTTGTCGCCATTGAGCACCTGGAGGATGCCCTTGGGCAGACCGGCCTCCTCGAACAGCTCGGCCAGCATCAGCGGCACCGAGGGATCGCGCTCTGACGGCTTGAGGATGAAGGCGTTGCCGCAGACGATGGCCGGCGCGAACATCCACATCGGGATCATGGCCGGGAAGTTGAACGGGGTGATGCCGGCGGTCACGCCCAGCGGCTGGCGCATGGAATAGATGTCGATGCCCGGCCCGGCGCCATCGGTGTATTCACCCTTCAGCAGATGCGGCGCGCCGATGCAGAACTCGACCACCTCCAGCCCGCGCTGCACGTCGCCGGCGGCATCGGGCAGGGTCTTGCCGTGCTCGCGGCTCAGCGCCTCGGCCAGCTTGTCCATGTCCCGCTGCAGAAGCGCGATGAATTTCATCAGCACCCGTGCCCGGCGCTGCGGGTTGACCGCGGCCCATGCCGGCTGTGCCGCCTTGGCCACCATCACCGCGCGGTCGACCTCGTCGGCGGTGGCGAAGGGCACGCGGGCCTGCACCTCGCCGGTGGCCGGGTTGAAGACATCGCCGAAGCGACCGGACGTGCCGGCGACCCGGGCGCCATCGATGTAATGGGTAAGTTCCTGCATGCTGTCCTCCACGGTTTCGCGGCACCTTAGCGCCGCCGGCCGGGGTCAGGAAGGGTCAGTTGTCCCGAATCGCGCCGCACAAGACGCCGCAGGGATGACTTCGGGCCAGCGCCCGAATGCCGAGGCAGGTCGCGACCAATCCGGTTCACCCGCCCATCCGGGCGACCGCATGCCTTCGCGGCGGCAGGAAGGAAGAATCGTATTGATGGGAACGTTCGGTGGAGATATATTAGTAAATTTTCAGTGCATTTCGTATTCAGACAAGATAACTAAAAACAATCACCTCAAAAACTGGATATATATATTCAATACATAATGATTCCGAGTGAACGGGCCTGCGCTCGCGTAAAGTAATTGGAAGAGATCACAGCGAAACACCGCTGGTCAGACCCCGTCGCTTCGCCTGGGCGGAGGCGAAATGCGGAGCCGGTCATGTTGTGATTATTTTTACCGCTGATTGATAAATATTGATTAGGGAATTATTTTCTAATTACTACACGCGCGCGATCATGATGACCGGAAACCGGGCCGATTCAGCGGTTTGCATTCATGCCGGAGTTTTGCAGGAGGCTCTAGAAAATAACTTTGTTGAAACCGCTGCGAAACTCCGCCCGCCAGACACGGGCGTTGCGCCTGGGCGCCGCGAAATGCGGCGCCGGCGGCGATTATCCATGATTTTCACCTATTTGGAAAATATTGATTGGGGAATTATTTTCTAATTATTTTACGCGCGCGTAGTACACGTTGGCAGAAAACGCGTCTTGCCTGGGATGCCCCCTCGCGCCGGAGTTTTGCAGGGGTCTCTTGCAATCAATATTTTTCAATCAACAGTGAAAGCGGGAAGAACGCATATGGCGCCGTATTTCGCGGCGCCCGAGCGATCCGACAGGGTTGGCGGACATGGATTCTCCGGGCCAGTCAGGTCCGGCCCTTCCGCCGCTCGCGCGCCCAGAGATAGAGGCCCGAACCGATCAGGATCGCCGATCCGAGAAGCGTCCACCCGTCCGGCACGTTGCCGAACACCGCAAAGCCGTAGACGGTGGCGAACAGCATCTGCGAATAGACCACCGGAGCCAGGGCCGAGGCTTCGGCAAAGCGGTGCGCCGTGGTCGCGGCCAGATGGCCGATTGCCCCGCTCAGCCCCAGAATCGCGGCCAGCAGCCAGCCTTCGGCGGCCAGCGGCTGCCAGATGCCGGGCATGGCCGGGGCGAGCGTCAGCACCGGCAGACCGGCGGCGTGGATCTGCATCGACATGTTGGAATCGGTTCCGGCCAGCATCCGGGTCATGACGAAATACATCGAGGCGCTGAGGGCGGCGCCGAGCGAGTAGAGCATCGCCCAGTCGAAGCCGGCACCGAAGGGCCGGGTGATGACGAGCACGCCGAGAAATCCGATCAGGATCGCGGTCCAGCGCCGCCGTCCCACACGCTCGCCCAGGATCGGCACCGACAGCGCACAGACCACCAAGGGCGTGGCGAAGAAGATCGAGATCGTCACGCTCAACGGCAGGTGCTGCAGGGCCGCGAAGTTGAGCGCGGTTCCCCCCATCAGGAACAGCGCGCGCAGGAATTCCCGCCCGCGGGCGCGACTGGCGAACACCGAGCGCCCGTGCTGCGGCAGGAAGACCAGCAGGATCACCAGCGCATGCCCGGCATAGCGCAGGAACACGGTCTGCCAGACCGGCATGCCGTTCAGCACCGCGAATTTTGCCGTGGTGTCGAGCGTGGCGAAACAGAAGAACGCCCCCAGCATCAGGAGCACGGCCGCGACCGGCCGGTGTGCCCTGGGGCTGACCTGCACCCGCCCGCTCGCTCAGGGCCGGGCGATGTCGTCTTCCAGGAACCAGCGGACGGAGTCCTCGAACCCCCGCGGCGCCTCGAAGCCCATCGAAAGCGCCCGTGCCGTGTCGCCATGGGCGCGCCAGAGCTTGACGATCTCCTCGATGAAGGGATCGGCCTCCCAGGTGATGCGGCTTGCCGGCTCCGGCCCCGCGACCCGGGTCATGGCGTCGATCATCTCGCCGATGGTGTCGGTGCGCCCGGGCAGGTTGATGGCGCAGTTGGTGCCCCACGCCTCGGCAGACAGCTCTGCCGCGTGGCGGATGTTGCGGACCACGATGCGCGGCGGGGAATGCCAGACCGGGAAGTCGCGCGGTACCGGGCAGTTGGCGCTCTGCCCCTGCAGCGGCTCGCGAAAGATCGAGGACATGAAGCCCGAGGCGGCCTGATTCGCCTTGCCGGCACGGATGGTGACGGTGGGCAGGCGCAGCGCCGCGCCCTCGATGAAGCCCCGCCGGCTCATGTCGGTGATCAGATACTCGATCATCACCTTCTGGGTGCCGTAAGAGGTCTGCGGGTTGGCGGGCGTGTCGTCTGTGATCACCTCCGGCGCCTCGCCGCCATGCGCGGCCCAGGAGGAGGTAGCGACGAAGACCGGCCGCCTGCCGGAGGCACGTGCGGCTTCCAGCATGTTGATGCCGCCCTGCAGGTTGGCGCGCATGCCGAGGTCGAAATCCGCCTCGCATTCGCCCGACACCGCGCCGGCGAGATGGAAGATCGCATCGAAGCCGCCGGCAAACAGCCCCATCACCGAAGGCTGCCAGGACAGGTCGCAGGCCACGGCGCGGATGGGGAAGGCCGCCCCCTCCGGCACCGGCGGGGCAAACAGGTCGGTCAGCACCGCCTCGCCGATCTGCCGGCCGCGGATCTGCGGGGTCTCGACCAGCGATCGCGCCAGCTTGCGGCCGAGAAACCCGCCCGCGCCGGTGACCAGAACCCTCATCTGCGGCCTCCGAACAGCCCGGCGAACCAGTCGACCATCTGCGACACGCGCTTGTCGGAATAGCCTTCGGCCCCGGCGAGGCCCAGCGCGGTCTTGGGCGCCTGCGACATGATGCTGGGCACGCCCAGCTCGTCGGCCATCGCGGCGTAATAGCCGACATCCTTGCGCGCATTGGCGATGCTGAATTCCAGCTTGTTCGGGTCGCCCTCGATGGCATTGGCGGCGACAAAGCCCATCATGCCGGAATTGAGCGGCCCGGCCGACATCACCGCATAGAGCCTGTCGCGCGGCAGCCCGGCGAGATCGGCCATGGCGAAGGCCTCCGACATCGCGCAGGCCGTCGTCATGCCGTAGAAATTGTTGATCAGCTTCAGCGTGTGGCCGGCGCCGACGGGGCCGACATGAAACACGTTCTCGCCCAGATCCTCCAGCACCGGGCGGGCGCGGTCGAAATCCTCCTCGGCGCCTGCGGCCATGATGTTGAGCCGGCCCTTGAGCGCATCGGCCGGGGTGCGGCCCAGCGGCGCATCCATGTAGGCGCCGCCCGCTGCGGCCGTTTCCTTGGCCAGCGCGCGGGTGGAGCCGGGCAGGGAGGTGCCGAAATCGATCACCAGAGCGCCTTGCTTCAGCCCGGCCAGCACGCCGTCGGGTCCGCGCATCAGCCCCTCGACCGAGGCCGAGGTGTCCACGCACAGCATCACGATGTCAGAGGCCGCGGCGAGCTCGCGCGCGGTGGCCACCTCGACCGCCCCGCGCGCCACCGCGGCGTCGATATTGGGGCGCGAGCGGTGGGCCATGACGGTCACGCCATAGCCCAGCGCCTGCAGCCGCTCGACCATGGCCGAGCCCATCAGCCCCAGCCCGATGAATCCGATGGCAGGTTTGTCCATTCCGTCCTCCTTCAATCCGTATCCTCGATGCGTTCGAAACTGCGTGCGGCGGCGGCCTTCTGCACCTCGTAGATCGAGCCCTGCGTGGGCGGCATCGGCAGCGGCATGCGCAC
>RFIR01000202.1 GCA_003695135.1 Alphaproteobacteria bacterium
CGGAGGTCGTATCCGGTCCCGAAACCGGTCCCGAAACCGGTCCCGAAACCGGCCCCGAGACCACCCCCGAGACCGGCCCCGCTTCCGAGACGGGTAGGCGCTGAGGCCGGAGCGGGACGGCACCGGGCAACGTCATGCCGGGGAATGTTGCGAAGGCGAAACAATGTGAGCCACCGGGCCGTGCCGGGGTGGCAAGAATATTTCGGATGCGCAACGAAAACACACGATCCGCCGATCTATCAGGCGTGATCGCCGACCTGCCCGAGGCGGCGTCATCGCCGTCGCTTGATTCATGTGCGGTTCCGGCCCCGGCTCCGGCGCCGGCGGTCGAGACCATCTTTGCCCTGTCGAGTGCGCCGGGGCGGGCCGGGGTGGCGGTGGTGCGGGTCTCCGGCCCGGCGGCAGGGCGGGCGCTTGCAGCGCTGATCGGGTATCGCCCGCCACCGCGCCAGGCCCGTCTGGCGACGCTGCGCGGGTCCGGTGGAGAGGCCATCGACCGCGCCTTGGTGTTGTGGTTCCCCGCGCCGCGCAGCTTCACCGGCGAGGACGTGGCGGAATTTCATATCCACGGCGGGCGGGCCGTGGTCGCCGCCGTCACCGCGGCGCTGGCGGCGGTGCCGGGGCTGCGTCCGGCCGAGGCGGGGGAGTTTGCGCGCCGCGCCTTCGACAACGGCAAGCTCGACCTGGCTGAGATCGAGGGACTGGCCGATCTGATTGCGGCCGAGACCGAGGCCCAGCGGCGTCAGGCGCTGCGCCAGATGGATGGTGCCCTGTCGCGGCAGATTGCCGCGTGGCGGGCGCGTCTTGTTGCCAGTCTCGGGCGCCTGGAGGCGGCGATCGACTTTGTCGACGAGGACCTGCCGGCCGATCTCGTCATCGGCGTTGCCGGCGACATTGCCGCGCTGCGGGACGACATCGCCGCCGGCCTCGAGGATGGCCGCTGTGCGGAACGTCTGCGCGGCGGCCTGTGGGTTGCGATCGTGGGCGCCCCCAATGTTGGAAAATCCAGCCTTATCAATGCGTTGGCACAGCGCGACGTGGCCATCGTCTCGGACGTGCCAGGCACCACCCGCGATGCCATCGAGGTCCATCTCGATCTTGGCGGTTATCCGGTGACAGTGGTCGATACCGCCGGGCTGCGCGCCTTGCTGGGGGCGGATGAAAGTTCCGCTCACGGAGCGCTGGAGCGCGAGGGAATGCGCCGGGCCCGTGCCCGCGCCGCGGCGGCCGATCTGATTCTGGCCCTGTTCGATCTGCGTGATGCGCCGACGTTCGATCCGGCTACGCTGGCGCTGGTCGATGGGCGCACGCTGGTGGTCCTGAACAAGGCCGACCTGACGACGCGGCCGGGGCCCGCAACCGTGGCCGGCCGTCCGGCCGTGGCGATCTCGGCGCGTACCGGCGCCGGTCTGGACGAACTGATCGCCCGCATCCAGCAGACCGCGGCGGCGGCGCTCGACAGCGGCGCACCCGCTCCGATCACCCGCGCCCGTCATCGCCGGGCCTTGGAGGAGTGCCTCGACGCCCTGACCCGGGCTGAAAGGATATGCCTCGCCACGGGATCGGAGCTCGAACTGGCGGCGGAGGATCTGCGCCTGGCGGGCCGCGCCCTGGGGCGCATTGCCGGACGGGTCGATGTCGAGGACGTGCTGGACTCGATCTTTCGCGAATTCTGCATTGGAAAATAACCGGGCGCACGGGCGCGGCGACAGCGGATCCGGAGACGAGGGCGGGACCATGTTTCACGTGAAACATTGCCGATGGTTGCGGAAAGGCGGTACGCCATGACACGAAGGGATTCAGCGGCTGTCGATGTCATCGTGGTCGGCGGCGGCCACGCCGGGTGCGAGGCGGCGGCCGCGGCGGCTCGGATGGGCGCGCGCACCGTGCTCGTCACCCATCGCCGCGACACCATCGGGGTGATGTCGTGCAACCCGGCCATCGGCGGCCTCGGCAAGGGCCATCTGGTGCGCGAGGTCGATGCTCTGGATGGTCTGATGGGCCGGGCCATCGACCGCGCCGGGATCCAGTTCCGCGTTCTCAACCGCAGCAAGGGGCCGGCGGTCCGGGGACCGCGGGCGCAGGCCGACCGGCGTCTCTACCGGGCGGCCGTTCAGGCGCTGCTCGATGCCCAGGCCGGGCTGACGATCCGCGAACGCGCGGTGGAGGACCTGTGCCTCGACGATGCCGGCCGATGTGCGGGTGTGCGTCTGGCGGACGGAGACGAGATCCGGGCCGACGCCGTGGTGCTGACCACCGGCACGTTCCTGCGCGGCGTGATCCATATCGGCGAGGAGACGACGCCGGCGGGACGGGCGGGCGAGGCCCCGGCGCTCGGCCTGGCGCGGACTCTGGCCGCGGCCGGGTTTCGCCTCGGGCGCCTGAAGACCGGGACGCCGCCGCGCCTCGACGGACGCACGATCGATACCGCGCGCCTGGAGGTGCAGCCGGGCGACGAGCCGCCGGAGCCGTTCTCGACCCTGACCGAACGGATCACGCAGCCGCAGATCGTCTGCCACATCACCTGGACGACCCCCGCGGGGCACGCGCTGATCCGCGCCAACCTGCACCGGGCACCGCTTTATTCCGGGCAGATCGAAAGTGTCGGGCCGCGCTACTGTCCTTCGATCGAGGACAAGGTGGTGCGTTTCGCCGAGCGGGAGCGGCATCAGATCTTCCTCGAACCGGAAGGCCTCGACGATCCTACCGTCTATCCCAACGGTATTTCGACCTCGCTGCCGCGCGACGTCCAGGTGGCGCTGCTGCGTACCATCCCGGGGCTGGAGCGGGCGGTGATGCTGCGCCCCGGCTATGCCATCGAATACGATCACGTCGACCCGCGCGAGCTCGACCCGACCCTGGAAACACGGCGCCTCCGGGGTCTGTTCCTAGCCGGCCAGATTAACGGCACCACCGGCTACGAGGAAGCCGCCGCCCAGGGCATCGTCGCCGGCATCAACGCCGCGCAACGCGCCGGCGGCGCCGAGCCCGGCTTCACCGTCGACCGAGCCGAGGGGTACATCGGGGTGATGATCGACGATCTGGTCACCCGCGGCGTCAGCGAGCCGTATCGCATGTTCACCAGCCGGGCGGAATATCGCCTGCGCCTGCGCGCCGACAATGCCGATCAGCGCCTGACGCCGCTCGGCCTTGCGGCGGGGTGCGTCGGCGCGCGCCGGGCGGCGGCCTTCCGCCAGCGCATGGCGCGACTGAGCGCCGGGCGGCGCTTGGCCGAGACCCTTCACGCCACGCCGAACGAGCTTGCCCGCCACGGCATCGCCGTCAACCGCGACGGCGTGCGCCGCAGCGCTTTCGAGCTCTTGGCCTATCCGGGCGTCGACAGCGCTCGCTTGCGGGCGATCTGGCCGGTGCTGGGGGAGCTCGATCCGTGGGTGGTCGGGCAGCTTGAAATCGAAGCCCGCTATCGCGGCTATCTGGCGCGTCAGGAGGCGGATATCCGGGCGTATCGGCGGCACG
>RFIR01000203.1 GCA_003695135.1 Alphaproteobacteria bacterium
GAGGCCTGCGCCGGGCTCGGCCGCGAGCGCGCCGCGCTGTGCCTGATCGTGCTGGAACGGGCGATGGGGCGGCAGGCGGGTGAGGCGCATGCGCCGGTGCGCAACCCGTCCGGCTATTTCCGGGCGCTTATCCGCCGCGGCCGGGCCGGACGGCTCGACCTCCCGGCCTCGCTGCATGGCTGGGCGGCGCGGGCAGCACGGGCGGCGAGGCCGGGGGTTTCGTGACGGCGCCCCGCCCTGCGGGCCGGGGATCAGGCGGCGTCGGAGGCCGCGGCGATCGGGCCGGCCGGGCTGTCGGTCCGGCCCTGCGCCGCCCATGCCTCGATCTGGTCCATGCCGCCGAGCGCCTCGATGAGCGGCGCGATGCGATCGCCATAGCGTTTCCAGCGATCGACCGATTTGGTGTTGACCCCGTCGCGGATCTGCCCGGCGGTGGCGGTCTTGACCGTGCGCGTGGACTTGCCCGGATCGAGCACCGCCGGATCCCAGGGCAGCTCGAGAAACTCGATGATGCGGCGCACCTGCGGCTCGAAATCGCCGACGAGCTGCTGATAGTTGATCTCCAGCATCCGCAAGGGCAGCACCTCGCGCCAATGCGCCAGTACCCGCTGATAGGCCTTGTATTGTACTGCCAGCGTGTCGATGGAGTTGGTATAGGAATACTGGATGTCGTTGAAGCGCTGGAACAGGCAGCTCACGCAATTGTCCAGCGGATGGCGGTGGATCACGATCACCCGCGCATTGGGGAACATGCGGCTGATCAGCCCCAGCCGGAACACGTTTTCGGGCAGCTTGTCGGTGAAGCGGGCATAGGCGCGGCCCTGGGCCATGTTGTCGACCTGGCTCATCAGATAACCCGCCGCCACCTCCTCCAGCTCGGGCGGGATGTGGCGGACATGCTCGAAGGCATTGGCAATGGGCGCGTTCTGGCTCGCCCAGCTCATCGCCAGGATCTCGGCGGTGCGCGCGCCCGACAGCTCGCCCGCCGCCAGCACCTCCGGATGAAGCGACAGGATGGTCTCGGTAAAGGTGGTGCCCGAGCGCGGCATGCCGGCGATGAAGACCGGCGCTTCGGAGGGATCGCCGCCGCAGGGCCGGCGCGTCAGCGCACGCGCCGTGTTGGCGCGGATGATGCGCTCGACATTCTCGTCGTCGAGATTGCACTGCACGCCATAGGCCGCGCCCCCCTTCAGCGCATAATCCCAGGCGGTCTGATGATCGCCCTCGCGCTCATAGGCCTTGGCCAGCCCGTAATAGGCATAGGAGAGCCCGCGCGAGGTCAGCGTGCCGCCCTCGATCAGCGCCCGGATCCTGGCCACCACCGGATCGTCGAGCCGCGGCTTGGCCATGTTGCAGTAATTGTACATCGGCGTGATCTTGTCGGGCAGAAGCTCGATGGCCTTGAGCATGGTGCGTCTGGCCTCCTCGAACTCCCCGGCGAAGAACAGGAAGGACGACGCGTTCCACCAGCGGTTGCCCTCATCGGCCAGCCCGCGCGAGCGGGCGAGCGAGCGGCGGATCAGCGCCAGCCCCGTCTCGTTGTCGTCGAGGCTGCAATGGCAGGCGCCGAGATAGAACAGCAGCGAGGGGTTGTCGGGGTCGTGCCTGAGCGCCTTCTCGAAATGGGTGCGCGCCTCGGCATACTGGCCGCGGCCGAAATGCCTGTTGCCCTGCTCGAAATGGCGGAACCCCGCCCGCTGCCGCTTGCTCTGCATCGCATCTGCCCCGTTTCGATCGGCCCCCATTCCGGCGCCAGAGTGACCGGCAAAGCTGAGAGCGGGGTTAACCGGGGCCGGTTAACGAACGGGAAATGTTGAGTTTCATCCAAATTTCGCACGGTCGCGCCGCCCGGCGTAACCCCCCGTTATCCCTTCTGGGTCAGGGTCGGTCGCGCGGCCCGATCGGGCTGGCGCGGACCGGCCGGCGTCGAAGGATGCCCCGCCCTGCTCCGCTCACGTCAGAATGGCGGCTTCACGCCGCGGGACCCTTCCGCGGCCTCGTTTCACATGCGGCGCCAAAGGCGCCGATCGCCAAGGGAAGACGCTATGTCCTCGATCCTGACCAACACCAGCGCCATGGTCGCGCTGCAGACCCTCAACATGACCAACAAGAATCTGAACATGATTCAGAACCAGATCTCGACCGGCAAGAAGGTCGCGACGGCGCGCGACAACGCCTCGATCTGGGCGATCTCGCAGGTCATGAGCACCGATGTGAACGGCTTCAAGGCGATCAACGATTCGCTGGCCACCGGCTCGGCCACCGTCGCCGTCGCCCGTACCGCGGCCGAGACCGTGGTCGACCTGCTCGATCAGGTCAAGACCAAGATCGTCGCCGCCCAGGACCCGGCTGCCGACAAGGCCAAGCTGCAGGCCGACATCAACGAGCTGGTCAGCCAGGTCGGCTCGGTGGTCGATTCGGCGCAGTTCAACGGCGTCAACCTGGTCAACGGCCAGTCGGGCAACATCAACGTGCTCGCCTCGCTCAACCGCGATTCCTCGGGCAACGTGACCACGGCCAACATCACCGTCAACAGCCAGGACCTGTCCTCGGCCTCCGGCACTGCGCCCACGGGCGTGTTCGCCATCGGCTCGGGCACGGTGTCGTCGAACTCCACCAGCTTCGGCGGCGTGATCAACAACGGCTCGGGCACCAACACGCTGCAGCTCTCGACCACCAACTTCAACACCAATGGCGGCGACAAGATCTCGATCACCATCGCCGGGCAGACCGCCGTCTACACGGTGACCGCCAACGACATGGACACCACCAACGGCTCCGACCCCAACACGGTGGTGATGAACAAGGTCGCCCAGGCGATCAACAACCTCAACATCTCCAACCTGGTGGTGACGATGGGCACCGGCACCATCACGCTGACCAATACCGGCACGGTCGATTTCGCCATCTCCGGTCAGGTCTCGGCGCCGGGCACGGGCGGGCTGTCGGCGCTGTCTTCCATCGACGTCACCGCCTCGGCGGCCGCGGCGATGGCCGCGATCGACCCGCTGATCCAGACCGCGATCGACGCGGCGGCGGCCTTCGGCTCCAGCCAGTCGCGCATCGACACCCAGCAGGAATTCGTCAATGCGCTGACCGATTCGCTGACCGCGGGCGTGGGCGCGCTGGTCGATGCCAACATGGAGGAGGCCTCGGCCCGGCTGCAGGCGCTGCAGGTCCAGCAGCAGCTCGGCATCCAGGCGCTGTCGATCGCCAATCAGAGCCCGCAGAACGTGCTGGCCCTGTTCCGCTGATCGATCGGCTTCGGGTCGGCGGTGGAC
>RFIR01000019.1 GCA_003695135.1 Alphaproteobacteria bacterium
CCAGCAGCCTGTCGCCCAATCGCAGCGTTCACAAGGCCACGGTGCGGGCCGGGGGCGGCATGGTCGCCTCCCAGCATCGCGACGCGGCGCGGGTCGGGGCCGAGGTGCTCGCCCGCGGCGGCAATGCGGTGGACGCGGCCATCGCCACATCCTTCGCGCTCAACGTGTTCGAGCCGTGGATGAGCGGCATCGGCGGCGGCGGACTGATGGTGATCCGCGAGCCCTCCGGCGCGGTGCACGCGCTCGACTGCGGCATGGCGAGCCCGGCCGCGCTCGACCCGGCCGACTATCCCGTCGTCCCCGGCGTCGCCAACGATCTCTTCCCCTGGGCCGCGGTGGAGGGCGACCGCAACGTGACCGGCCCGCTGGCGGTCGCTGTGCCGGGGCTGGTGGCCGGGCTGGGGCTGGCGCATGAACGCTTCGCCCGGCTGGGCTGGGCCGCGCTGGTCGCGCCATCGGTGGCGCTGTCGGAAACGGGGCTGCCGGTCGACTGGTATGCCACCATGATGATCGGCCATGCCGCGCGCGGGCTGGCGCGGTGGGGCGCCACGGCCGAGCGGTTCCTGCCCGGCGGCCATCCGCCGGCGATCCCGCTGGCGCCCGGCGTGGACAGCTTCCTGCCCGCCCCGGCGCTGACCCGCACGCTCCGGATGCTGGCCGAGGACGGGGCGGAGGGCTTCTATCGCGGCCGGCTGGCCGATCTGATCGCCCGGGACGCGGCTTCGGTCGGGGCGAGGCTGACCGCCGACGACCTTGCCGGCTATCGCGCGCGGATGCAGGCGCCGCTCGAGATCGGCTATCGAACGGCGACCATCTGGGCGACGCCGGAGCTTTCGGCCGGTCCGACTCTGGCCGACACGCTGGGGCGGATGCAGGCAGGCTTCACACCGGCCGCGGCACCGGATGCCGGCAGCTATGCCGCAACGGCGGCGGCGCTGAAGGCGGCCTATGCGCGGCGGCTGGCCGAGATGGGCGATGTGGAAGGCGGGCGCAGCATCGGCTGCACCAGCCATCTTTCGGTGATCGACCGCGACGGCATGGCGGTGGCGCTGACCCAGACGCTGCTTTCGGTGTTCGGCTCGATGGTCACACTGCCTCAAACCGGCATCCTGATGAACAACGGCATCTTCTGGTTCGATCCCGAACCGGGCCGGCCGAATTCGCTGGGGCCGTCGAAGCGCTGTCTTGCCAACATGTGCCCGGTGGTACTGCAGACCGGCGACGGGCGGCTGGCGGCCATCGGCGCCTCGGGCGGGCGGCGCATCCTGCCGGCGGTGACCCAGCTGACCTCGTTCCTCACCGATTTCGGCATGGATCTGGAGACGGCGCTGCATCAGCCGCGCATCGACATGAGCGGCGGCCCGGCGATCACCGCCGATCCGCGCCTGCCCGACGACACCCTCACTGCGCTGGCGGCGGTGGCGCCGGTGATCCCTGCCCACTGCGCCGTCTTTCCCCACCCCTATGCCAACATCTCGGCGGTAACGCGGCGGGACGGGCAATGCGAAGGCGGGTCGGAGCCGGTGCTGCCCTGGGGCGATGCGGTGGCCGAGGCGAAGGTCGCGCCGGCTGCCTGACGGATGCGAGCGGGCGCCGCCGCGAGCCCGATGCGGGCGGTGGCCGGAGCGGCGCTACTCCTGCCGCTTCTTGCGCCCGTAAAGCTCCAGCCGGTGATGGACGATCTCGTATCCCAGCCGGTCGGCAATCTCCTCCTGCAACTTCTCGATGCGCGAGGAGGAAAACTCGATCACCTTGCCGGTGTCGATGTCGATGAGATGGTCGTGATGGTCGGTATCGGCATTCTCGAACCGCGCCGGCCCGCCCTCGAACAGGTGGCGCTGGATCGCGCCGAGATCCTCCAGCACCTTCATGGTGCGGTAGACGGTGGCCAACGAGATGCGCGGATCGCGCTCCTGCGCCAGGCGGTGGATGGCGGTGGCGTCGGGATGCCCGCGCCGCTCCTCGAGCAGCTGCAGGATGATGCGCCGCTGCGGCGTGACCCGCAGCCCGTGCCGGCGCATCAGGTCGAGATATCCCTTGGCGTGCATCCGCGACATGATCCCCGAATCTGCGCCGGTCGGGTGGCGAGCGCAACCGGCAGTTTCCGCTGGCGGCGGTTTCCCGCAACACGAATGGTTCAGTCCGTTCCCGCTTCTGGAACCTTCGACAGGATCTCGAGCGCCTGGGCGTGACAGGCGGGATCGCCGGCGGCCAGCACCCGCCCGCCCAGATGCGCCGGGCGCCCGCGCCAGTCGCTCACCACCCCGCCCGCGGCCTCGATCACCGCCTGCGGGGCGGCGATGTCGTAGCGCTGCAGCCCGGCCTCGATCACCAGATCGACATGGCCTGCGGCCAGCAGCGCATAGGCATAGCAGTCGAGCCCGTAGCGCGTCAGCCGGACCCTGTCGCGCACCTTGTTGAAGCCGGCCAGTTCGGCCGGGCTGCCGATATGGGGATAGGTGGTATAGAGCACCGCATCGCCGAGCGTGGCGCAGCGTCGTGTCGCCAGCCCCTCGCGCCGGCCGCAGCGTTCCGTCCAGGCCTCGCCGAACCCGCCGAGAAAGCGTTCGCCGGTCCAGGGCTGGTCGATCACCCCCAGCACCGGACCCTCGCCGGAATCGACCGCGATCAGCACCCCCCAGCTGGGCGCGCCGGAAATAAAGGCGCGGGTGCCGTCGATGGGATCGAGCACCCAGGTCAGGCCCGACGAGCCCGGGCTGTGGCCCAGCTCCTCGCCCAGAACCGCGTCGGCCGGACGACGCTCGGCGAGGATGGCGCGCATGGCCTCCTCGGCCTCGCGATCGGCCTGCGTCACCGGATCGAATCCCTGCCCGGCCTTGTTCTCGGTCGCCAGATCCCGGCGGCGGAAATGGCCGAGCGTGATGGCGCGCGCGGTATCGGCGAGCTGGCAGGCCGTGGCGATCAGGGCCTTTCCGTCGGACATGACGATCTCCCTGCGGATAGCCGCAATGAAATACCCCGACCGCGCGGGGCGCAGCCGGGGCATTTCATACCATCATGCGACGGTCAATGGCCCCGCACCACCGGGGCCTGCAAGCATCTCTCAGGCGGCCGAGCTCAGCACGCGGGCGAGGTCGAAGAGCCGTTTGCGCTGTTCCTCGGGAATGGCGTAGTAGGAGCGGACCAGCTCCAGCGCCTCGCGGTCGGCGAGCAGATCGCCCTGGTTTTCCTCGGCCGGCGTGAAGTGCGCATCGATCTGTTCGGGCTCCACACCCTCGAAGAAGAAGCTCACCGGAACCGACAGGGCGTTGGCGATGTCCCAAAGCCGCGACGCGCTGACCCGGTTCATGCCGGTCTCGTATTTCTGGATCTGCTGGAACTTGATGCCGATCTCGTCACCAAGCTGCTGCTGGGTCATTCCGATCATCCAGCGCCTGTACCGGATCCGCTTGCCAACATGCACGTCCACTGGATGCTTCATCTCTGATCTCTCCGGTTCATCCCCGTCTGCCCGTTACCATGCAACTGCCGTGCCAAACCCGGATTCCGCGCTCGGAAGGGGGATGGCGTGTTCAATTTAAAGGCGAATCACCTCCCGTTTCCCTCATCCGAGGGGTGGGCCGGCTTCAATCGCTAAACGAAAGTCCGGATTTGCAATTTCAATTTTAGGTAGTTTTGCAAAACGCGTCGCATTCTGCGAATTGACCTAAAATGCAATGCAATTTGGTGCGGCCGCCCTGGCTCAAACGCATTCCCGCCGCGCGGCGCGCTTGCGCTCATGCGGATCGAGCAGGCGCTTGCGCAGGCGCACCGCTGCGGGCGTCACCTCGACCAGCTCGTCATCTTCTATATAGGCAATGGCCTGCTCGAGCGAAAGATGCTGGGGCGGGGTCAGGATCACCGCATCGTCCTTTCCGGCCGCGCGGATGTTGGTGAGCTTCTTGCCCTTGAGCGGATTGACCTCCAGATCCCGGCCCCGGCTGTGCTCGCCGATGATCATGCCGGGATAGACGCGGGTGCCGGGTCCGATGAAGAGCCGCCCCCGCTCCTCGAGGTTCCACAGCGCATAGGCCACCGCCTCGCCGCCCTCCGTCGAGATCAGCACCCCGTTGCGCCGGCGCGGGATCGTCCCCTTCCATTCGGCCCAGCCGTAGAAGACGCGGTTCATCACCCCGCTGCCGCGGGTGTCGGTCAGAAATTCGCCGTGATAGCCGATCAGCCCGCGCGCCGGCACATGGGCGATGATGCGGGTCTTGCCGGCGCCGCCCGGGCGCAGCTCGACGATCTCGCCCTTGCGCTGGGACAGCTTGTCGACCACCACGCCCGAAAACGCCTCGTCGACATCGATGGTCACTTCCTCGATCGGCTCCAGCCGCCTGCCGCCTTCCTCGCGGATGACCACCCGCGGGCGCGAGACGGAAAGCTCGAAGCCCTCGCGGCGCAGGTTCTCGATCAGCACCCCCATCTGCAGTTCGCCGCGGCCCGAGACCTCGAAGGCATCGCCGCCCGGCGCGTCGGCGACCCGGATCGCGACGTTGGATTCGGCCTCGCGCATGAGCCGGGCGCGAATGACCCGGCTTTGCAGCTTGTCCCCGTCGCGCCCCGCCAGCGGGCTGTCATTGATGCCGATGGTGATCGAGATCGTCGGCGGGTCGATGGGCCGCGCCGGGATCGGTTCGGTGCGCGCCGGGTCGCACAGCGTGTCGGCGACCGTGCTCCGGCTCATCCCGGCCAGCGCCACGATGTCGCCGGCCTCCGCCCGCTCCACCGGCTGGCGGGACAGACCGCGAAAGGCCAGCACCTTCGTGACCCGGAAGCGCTCGATCTCCTCGCCGGTGCGCGACAGCCCCCTGACGGTCATGCCCGGCGCAATCGCGCCCGATTCGACGCGGCCCGTCAGCAGCCGGCCGAGATAGGGATCGTATTCAAGGATGGTGGCGAGCAGGGCGAAAGGCTCGCCCGCATGCGCGCCCTGAAGCGGCGCCGGAACATGGTCGATCAGCCGGGAAAACAGCGCCGAGAGGTCGCGCCGCGGCCCGTCCAGCGTCTCGTCGGCCCAACCGTCGCGGCCCGAGGCGTAGAGCACCGGAAAATCGAGCTGCTCCTCATCGGCATCGAGGGCGACGAACAGATCGAACACCTCGTCGAGCACCCGGTCGGGCTCGGCCTCGGCCTTGTCGACCTTGTTGAGCACCACGATCGGCCTGAGCCCCAGCGCCAGCGCCTTTGCGGTGACGAACTTGGTCTGCGGCATCGGGCCTTCGGCGGCATCGACCAGCAGCAGCACCCCGTCGACCATGCCGAGGATGCGTTCGACCTCGCCGCCGAAATCGGCATGCCCGGGCGTGTCGACGATGTTGATGCGCGTGCCCTGCCAGTCGACCGAGGTGCATTTGGCCAGGATGGTGATGCCGCGCTCACGTTCCAGATCGTTGGAATCGAGCGCGCGTTCGGCCACCTGCGCCCCGGCGCGGTGGGCGCCGGACTGGCGCAGCAGTTCGTCGACGAGCGTGGTCTTGCCATGATCGACATGCGCGATGATGGCGATGTTGCGCAGCTGCATGAGTCATCCGGATGAGTGGCGGCAATCGCGGCATATAGGCCGCGCGCCTCCGCACCGCAACCGGCCGCGCCTGCGGCCTATTCGGCCTTCTCGACCAGCGCCTTCAGCCTTGCCAGCCCGGCATCGTAATCGGCCCCGATCATGCCGGGGAACATCAGCCCGAAATAGCGCGCGATCGGATTCATGCCCAGATCGGTGTGAAAGCCCCAGGTCACCTCGGTGGCCTCGCCCGCCGGCTTGAGCGCCAGCCAGGCGGTGGCGGTGCCGCGCGGGCCGAAATCGAGCCGGGTCTCCACCCGCTCGTTGGGCGTGATCGCGGTGATCTCCTGCGAGCCCGATCCGACATCGGGCTCGTCGCTCTGCCAGCTCATCCTGTTGCCGACACCCTTTTCGGGGCCGGAGAATTCCTGCTTCACATTCGGGTCGCGCTCCAGCCAGGGCGACCAGGCGGCCATGGCCTGGGTGCTGTCGAGATGGGGAAAGATCTTCTCCGGCGCCGCGGCGATGGTGATGGAACGGGTCACCGTGACCTCGCGCGGCAGGAAATAGGCGATCACCACCAGCGCCAGGATGACTATGGCCAGCGTGGCGAGCATGCGTTTGAGCCAGCGCATGGAACCCCTCCCGGTTCGGATGTGCCACCCTCGCAATGGGGCGGAAGCAGCGGTTTTCTATCGCAGGAGCACGGCCACGTCATCCGGTTTCAGGCGCACCGCGGCCGCCGGCTCCGCGACGATGGCGGTCAGGCCGATGACTGTCCGGGCACATTCCATTCGGTTGTAATGCGTTCTATCTCTGATCCGAACGCACCGGGAATGGAGGCAGAGCATGCGCGCGGCGATGATAACGGAGCTTGGCGGGACGCTGAGCGTGGCAGAGGTTCCGACCCCGAGGCCCGGGCGGGGCGAGGTGCTGGTGCGGGTCGAGGCCTGCGGGGTCAATTTCGCCGACACGCTGATGGTGACCGGCAAATATCAGGAAAAGCCCGAACTGCCCTTCGCCCCGGGCATGGAGATCGCGGGCACCGTCGAGGCGCTGGGCGAGGGCGTGGCCGGACCCGCCCCCGGCACCCGCATCGCCGGCATGGCCGGGCATGGCGGTCTTGCCGACTTCGCGGTGATCCCGGCCGCGGCCTGCGTGCCGATCCCCGACGGGATGCCGATGGACCACGCCGCGGCCTTCCTGATCGCCTATGGCACCAGCCATGTCGGGCTCGACTACCGCGCGCATCTGCAACCGGGCGAGCGGCTGCTGGTGCTGGGTGCGGCAGGCGGCGTCGGGCTGACGGCGGTGGAGATCGGCAAGCTGATGGGGGCCGAGGTCATCGCCTGCGCGCGCGGGGTCAAGCGGCTGGAGGTGCCGCGCGAAAAGGGCGCCGATCATCTGCTCGACAGCGAGGAAGGCAACATCCGCGACGCGGTCCGGGCGCTGGGCGGGGCGGATGTGGTGTTCGACCCGGTGGGCGGCTGGCAGTTCAGGGAGGCGCTGCGCGCCTGCAATCCGGAGGCGCGGCTCATGCCGCTGGGATTCGCCTCGGGCGAGATCCCGCAGATCCCGGCCAACATCCTGCTGGTCAAGAACCTGACCGTGATCGGCTTCTACTGGGGCGCCTATCTGCGCTTCAAGCCGAAGGTGCTGACCGACAGCTTCGCCACGCTGATGAACTGGTATGACAAGGGCATGCTGGAGCCGCATGTCAGCCACAGGCTGCCGCTGGAGCGCGCCGAGGAGGCGCTCGACCTGCTGCGCCGGCGCAAGGCCACCGGCAAGGTGGTGGTGACGATGGGCTGATGGGCCGGATGCCGCACCCGGCCGGGATTTCCCGCCGGGGCGGGCCTAGTCCGCGCCGGCCCCGTTGAGCGGATAGCGGGCAAGCTCGGTATAGGTTGCGCCGCTCGCACCGAGTTCGGAGCGGAACAGGCTGAATGCCGCGGTGGCGACCGGACCGTAGGCAAAGCCGGCCCGGCCTTCCAGCCAGCGCTGCATGCGCGGGCCGCGCCCGGCGCCGTTGGAAAACCGGGCGATGGTGACATGCGGGCTGAACCGCTCGCGCCGAAGATCGATGCCGGCCCCCTGCGCCACCCGCACCACCTTGTTGCGCAGCCGCGAAAGCCGCGGATCGGGGCGCAGCGCGGCATAGAGCACGCGCGGACGCGGCCCGCCGAACATGCCCAGCCCGTCGAACCACAGCTCCATCGCCTCGCCGCGAATCGCGGCCAGACCGGCATCGAGCTCGGCCGCGACATGCCGGTCGCAGCGGTCGAAGAAGGCCAGGGTCAGATGGAGGTTTTCCGGCGGCATGGCCCGGCCCTCCGGCAGCCCGGCCTGAAGCGACTCCAGCCGCTCCTGCACGGCGAGTGAAAGCGGAATGGCGGCGAAGAGGCGCATGGGCGAAACGGCCTGAGGGAGGTCCACGACCCCTAATGTGGCGCACCGGCGCCCCGCGTCAAGGCGCGGCGCCGGGGCCGGGGCTCAGCTTTCCGGCGCGTGCTCCTCGATCATCTCCAGCACCAGCGGACCGATATCCTCCACGATCCGCTTCACGCCCTCGGCATCGGGATGGATGCCGTCGGCCTGCATGAAGGCGCGCGCCTTGGCCGGATCGCCATCGGGCGCAAGTGCCGCGAGGAAATTGGGGTAGAGATAGGCGCCGTGCTGCAGCGCCAGCTCGGGAAAGATCGCGTCGAATTCCGCCTTGTATTCGGGCCCGTAATTGAGCGGCGCCGGCAGGCCGCACAGCAGAACCGGCAGGCCGCGCGCGTCGATGCGCGCGAGAATGCCGTCGAGATTGTCCCGCACCGTCGCCGGGTCGATGCCGCGCAGAAGATCGTTGCCGCCCAGCTCGACGATCACCGCATCGACCTCATCGGTCAGCGTCCAGTCGATGCGCGCCAGCCCGCCCGCGGTGGTATCGCCCGACACCCCGGCATTGACGACGCGCACCGGCAGGCTGGCATGCGCGTTCAGCCATGCCTCCAGCCGGGGCACGAAACCCTGCTCGGGCGGCAGGCCATGGCCATGGGTCAGCGAATCGCCCAGCGCGGCGATGACGAATTCATGGCTCCCCGCCCGGGCAGCACCCGGCAGTGACATCAGCCCGGTCAGTGCCAGGATGCCGAGGAGACGGTTGAGCTTGGCCCCGATCGTCCCATATGCCATCAGACCGGCACGGAGCAGGATGGCGAGACGGCCGATGAGCGAACCGATTGTCGAACTGGAAGCGGTGTCGCTGCGGCTCGCCGGAAATGCCGGGCCGGTGGACATCCTGCATGATATCGACCTGACCGTCGCGCGGGGCGAGGCGTTGGGGCTGGTCGGACCTTCGGGCAGCGGCAAATCGTCTCTCCTCATGGTCATGGCCGGGCTGGAACGCGCCACCTCCGGCCGGGTGGTGGCGCTGGGCCGCGATCTGACGGCGCTGGACGAGGACGGCCTCGCCCGCTTCCGCCGCGATCACATGGGGGTGGTGTTCCAGTCGTTCCACCTCATCCCCACAATGACCGCTCTGGAAAACGTTGCAACCCCGCTGGAGCTTGCCGGCGCCCGCGACGCCTTCGACCGCGCGGCGGAGGAGCTGGAACGCGTCGGGCTGGGCGCCCGGCTCGACCATTACCCGGCCCAGCTTTCGGGCGGTGAGCAGCAGCGCGTGGCGCTGGCCCGCGCCGCCGCGCCGCAGCCCGAGATCCTGCTGGCCGACGAGCCGACCGGCAATCTCGACGGCGCCACCGGCGAGACCATCATGGAGATGCTGTTCGGCCTGCGCGAACGCGGCGCGACGCTGGTGCTGGTCACCCACGCGCCGGAGCTTGCCACGCGCTGCGACCGCATCGTGCATCTGCGCGACGGGCGCATCGAGGCGGATGCGCTGAGCGAGGCCGCCGAGTGATGACCGGATGATCACCGCGCTGCGCATCGCCCGGCGCGAGCTGCGCGGCGGGCTGTCGGGCTTCGGCATCTTCCTCGCCTGCCTGGCGCTGGGGGTGGCCGCGATCGCCGCGGTGGGCTCAGTGCGCATGGCGATCGAGGAGGGGTTGCGGCGCGAGGGCGCGGTGATCCTCGGCGGCGATGCGGCGATGCGCATGACCTATCGCGCTGCCTCCGAGGCCGAACGCGCCTGGATGGAGGCGCGCGCCGAAACCGTCTCGGAGATCGTCGATTTCCGCTCCATGATCACGGTGGCGTCCAACGCGGCGGGGACGCGCGAACGGGCGCTGGTGCAGGTCAAGGGCATCGACGGGGCCTATCCGATCTACGGGCAGGTGACACTGGAGCCGGCGATGCCGCTGCCTGCCGCGCTCGAGACCCGCGATCTGCCCGGCCTCGTTGCCGAGCGGGTGCTGATCGACCGGCTGGGGCTGAAGATCGGCGACCGGGTCCGGCTGGGACGGCAGGATTTCGAGCTGCGCGCGGCGCTGACGCGAGAGCCCGATGCCGGTACCTCCGGCTTCGCGCTGGGGCCGCGGGTGATCGTGCTGCACGACGCGCTGAAGGAGAGCGGGCTGCTGGCCCCCGGCACGCTCTACGAGACCGATTACCGGCTGAAACTGCCGCCGGGCACCGATCTGGCGGCGATGCGCGCGGCGATGCAGGCTGCCTTTCCCGATGCCGGCATCCGCTGGCGCGACCGGCGCAACGGCGCCCCCGGCATCGCCACCTTCGTCGCGCGGCTCGGCGCCTTTCTGGTGCTGGTGGGGCTCGCCTCGCTGGCGGTGGGCGGGGTCGGGGTCTCGGCCTCGGTGCGCAGCTATCTGGAGGCCAAGACCGAGACCATCGCCACGCTCAAGACCCTCGGCGCCACCGGCAGCACCATCTTCGCGGTCTATTTCATCCAGATCGGCGTATTGGGTCTTGTCGGCATCGCGCTGGGGCTGGCGCTGGGAACCGGCGTGCCGGCGCTGCTCGGCCCGATGCTGAAGGCGCTGCTGCCGGTGCCGGCACTGTTCGACATCTATCGCGCCCCGATGGCGGAGGCGGCGCTCTACGGCCTTCTGATCGCGCTGATCTTCGCGCTGTGGCCGCTGGCGCGGGCGCGCGAGATCCGGGCCGCGGCGCTGTTTCGCGACATCGCCGGCGGGGTGCGGCGCTGGCCGCGGCCGGTCTTCGTCGCGCTGACCGTGCTGCTGGTCGCGGCGCTGATCGGGCTCGCGGCCTGGTTCGCCGGGCTGTGGATGCTGGCGCTCTGGGCCGCGGGCGGGGTGCTGGCGACGCTGGCGCTGCTGACGCTGGCCGCGCGCGGGGTGGGCTGGCTGGCGCGCCGGCTGGCGCGGACGCGGCTGACCCGCGGCCGGCCAGCGCTGCGCATGGCGCTGGGTGCGGTGGGCGGTCCGGGCGGCGAGACGCTGAGCGTGGTGCTCTCGCTGGGGCTGGGGCTGACCGTGCTGGCCGCCATCGGCCAGATCGACACCAACATGCGCGCCGTGCTCGCGCGCGAGCTGCCCGGGCGGGCGCCGGCCTATTTCGTCGTCGACATCCAGAACGACCAGCTGGAGGGATTCCGAGAGCTGGCCGAAAGCCAGCCGGGGGTGGAGCGGGTCGAGACCGCGCCGATGCTGCGCGGCATCATCACCCGGCTGAACGGGGTCCCGGCGCGCGAGGCGAAGATCGACCCCGAGGCGGGCTGGGTGCTGCGCGGCGATCGCGGCGTGACCTATGCCGCCGCCCCGCCCGGGGGCGTGCAGCTGACCGAGGGCGAATGGTGGCCGAAGGACTATTCCGGCCCGCCTCTGGTCAGCTTTGCCGACGAACAGGGCCGCCAGCTCGGCCTGAAGCTGGGCGATACCATCACCGTCAACATCCTCGGCCGCGAGATCACCGCCCGGGTGGCGAATTTCCGCGTGGTCAATTTCCGCGACATGGGCATCAACTTCCTGATGGTGTTCGACCCGCAGGTGATGGCCGGCGCGCCGCACACCCATCTGGCCACCATCTATGCCGCGCCTTCGGCCGAGGCGCCGCTGCTGCGCGCGCTGGCCGAGGCCTATCCCAACATCACCGCGGTGCGGGTGCGCGACGCGCTCGACCGGGTGACATCGGCGCTCTCCGATCTGGCCACCGCCACCCGCTGGGCGGCCGGCGTGGTGCTGCTGACCGGCTTCGTGGTGCTGATCGGCGCGGCGGCGGCGGGTGAGCGGCGGCGGGTGTTCGAATCGGCGATCCTCAAGACGCTTGGCGCCACCCGCGCCCGCATCCTTGCCAGCTTCGCGCTGCGCTCGGCACTGCTGGGCGCGGCGGCCGGCGCGGTGGCGATTCTCGCCGGGCTGCTCGCCGGCTGGGCGGTGATGGTGTTCGTGATGGAAAGCGCGTTTGTGCCGGAGCCGGTCTCGGCGGCGCTCATCGTCATCGGCGGTGCGGTGGCGAGCCTGCTGGCCGGGCTCGCCTTCGCCCTGCGCCCGCTCGCCGCCAGCCCTGCGCAGGTGCTGCGTGCACGCGAATAGCCGGGATCGCGGCACCGGACGACTTGAAATCGCATCACGAACATACGACATTGCACCTGACGACCGCTGCGCCGCCGAACCCATGGCTGTGCGGGAGTCTCAGGGACCAAGGTCACAGGGGTAGCTAAATCATGGCTCAGTACGAAACTGTCCGGCGCAGGGCCGGGGTGCGCGCCGCAGAAATCGATGCGGGCCTGCGTGCGCACATGAACCGCGTCTACGGGCTGATGTCCGTGGCGATGCTGATCACCGGGCTTATCGCCTGGGTGGTCGGCTCGGATTTCCACGCCGCCGTGAACGGCCAGCCGACGATGGTGCTGAGCCCGGCGGTGCTGGAGACGATGTTCACCTCGCCGGTGCGCTACATCATCATGTTCGCGCCGCTTGCGGTGGTGTTCCTGTTCGGTGCGGCGGTCAACCGTCTGTCGACGCAGGCGGCCACCGGTGTGTTCTACCTCTTCGCCGCGCTGATGGGGCTGTCGATCTCGTGGATCTTCGCGGTCTTCACCGGCGCCTCTATCGCAACCACCTTCTTCGTCACCGCCATCGCCTTCGCCGGGCTGAGCCTTTACGGCTACACCACCAAGCGCGATCTCTCGGCCATGGGCCGGTTCATGGTGATGGGGCTGATCGGCCTGATCGTGGCGATGGTGATCAACATCTTCGTCGGCTCCACCGCGCTGCAGTTCGCCATCTCGGTGATCGGCGTGCTGATCTTCGCCGGCCTCACCGCATGGGACACGCAGTCGATCAAGAACGAGTATCTGAGCGTGCGCGAGGCGCCCGATGGCGAGGTGATCGCCCAGAAGATGGCGATCCACGGCGCGCTGCGGCTCTATCTCGACTTCCTCAACCTGTTCCTGTTCCTGCTGCAGTTCCTCGGCAACCGGCAGTAACACAGGCGACATTCGACGACGCTTCAGGCCGGGCCCGCGCCCGGCCTTTTGCTTTTCTCGTCGTCGCGGGCTGGAATCCCCGGTTCCCACCGGTTCCTAGTGCATGTCGTGTCCGATCGGGCTCACCCGCCCGGAGAGCGAAGCGAACCGGGCATGCGCCCGTTCGGCCGCTCGCTCGAACGCATGGCGTTCGCGGCCTCACCCCCACAGGCGGGCGTATTCGCGCCCACCCGGGCGGTCGCCTGCCCTCGCGTTGCGGCCCATAATGATCCGAATTGAACGCGACATGCTCCAAAAGCGAAGGGCGGAGCCGCCATGGCCCCGCCCTTGTCGATTCCCGATCCCGTCCGGCGCGCCGGCCGGCGGTGCGCGAAAGGCGCGACCTACTTGATCTTGCCTTCCTTGTATTCGACATGCTTGCGCGCGACGGGGTCGTATTTGCGCACCGACATCTTCTCGGTCATGGTGCGGGAATTCTTCTTGGTCACGTAGAAATGCCCGGTGCCCGCGGTCGAGTTGAGCCGGATCTTGATCGTGGTCGGCTTGGCCATTTTCCGTTCTCCCCCGACCCATCAGGGCCGGTCGCAAATCCTGACGGGGCAGGTCTGCCCCCGAAGACGGGCTAGATCGCATCCCGGGGGCGGAATTGTCAAGCGCCACAAGGCGCGCGGCCGGCGATCCGAAAGCGGCGGGCAGGCATTCCGGGCGCCGGGAGAGGGTGGGAACGGGAAAGGGGGCTGTCTGCCCCC
>RFIR01000204.1 GCA_003695135.1 Alphaproteobacteria bacterium
AGCAGGCGGTCGATCAGTTCGGGTTCGGGACGCATGGCGGCCTGCTCGCAAGGGGATGGGGCGCGGGCGAGCCTGCCCGGCATCGCGGTCCCGTTCAAGCCCTGCGCGCGGCGCGCCGGGTCAGATTTCGAAGCTTGCCAGCACCGGCGCGTGATCGGAGGGCTGCTCCCAGCCGCGCGCCTCGCGCAGGATCCGGCTGTCCCGCGCATGGCCGATCAGATCGGGCGTGGCCCAGATGTGATCGAGCCGTCGCCCGCGGTCGGAGGCGTCCCAGTCGCGCGCACGATAGGACCACCAGGAATAGAGCTGCCCTTCGGGCTGATGGCTCCGCACCACATCGTGCCAGCCGCCGGCCTCCATCACCGCGGCGAGGTGTTCGACCTCGATCGGGGTGTGCGAGACGACGTTGACGAGCTGGCGGTGCGACCAGACATCGTCCTCGCGCGGGGCGATGTTGAGATCGCCGACCAGCACCGTGCGGCGCGGCGGCGCGGCGGAAAAGCGGTCGCGCATCTCGCGCAGGAAGCGCAGCTTGTGATCGAATTTCGGATTGGCCGCCGGATCGGGTTCGTCGCCGCCGGCCGGGACGTAGAAGTTCTCCACCACCACGCCGTTTGCCAGACGGATCGCGACGTGCCGCGCATCGCCCATCCCGCAGAAATCGTGATGCCCGTCCGCCTCGGCCGGCAGGCGCGACAGGATCACCACGCCATTGTAGCCCTTCTGGCCGCGCGCGGCGTTCCAGCGATAGCCGAGCGTCTCGAACCGCTCCAGCGGCAGCTTCTCGACCGGCGACTTGGTCTCCTGCAGACACAGGATGTCGGGCGCTGCCTCGCGGAGGAAACGCTCGACCAGACCGGCCCGCAATCGCAGCGAGTTGATGTTCCAGCTGGCGATGGTGACGGTCATGGCTCGGTCCGTTGGGGCTTCGGGTCGGGCATTGGCGCCAATGCGGGAGGCCTAGATGAAAGCACCCGGCGGCTGGGGACCGCCGGGCGCACCCTGTGGAGGGTTCTCCGGCCCTTTACTGAGGGGGTGGAAAGGCCGGAACACGGATCGAACCTGGGGAAGTCGTCCGTGCTCGTTAGAGTGATGTCAATTTTCGTGAATATCAAGCCTGCGAATCGATTCGCGGCGCATTTTTTGATGTTTGTGACCTTTTTGGGCGCCTCCGATCACGGAACCAGACGGTATCCGCCCGATTCTGTAACAAGGAGTCGTGCATTTGATGGGTCGGGTTCGATCTTCTGCCGCAGCCGGTAGATATGCGTCTCCAGCGTGTGGGTGGTGACGCCGGCATTGTAGCCCCAGACCTCGTGCAGCAGCACGTCGCGCCCGACCACCTTGTCATTGGCCCGATAGAGGAACTTGAGGATGTTGGTCTCCTTCTCGGTCAGGCGGATCTTGCGGTCGTTCTCGTCCACCAGCATCTTCATCGCCGGGCGAAAGCTGTAGGGGCCGATGGTGAAGACCGCGTCCTCGCTCTGCTCGTGCTGGCGCAGCTGGGCGCGGATCCGCGCGAGCAGCACCGGAAAGCGGAACGGCTTGGCGACATAGTCATTGGCGCCGGCATCGAGCCCGAGGATGGTGTCGGCATCGGTGCTGTGGCCGGTCAACATCAGGACCGGGCATTTCACCCCGTGCTTGCGCATCAGACGGCACAGCTCGCGCCCGTCCATGTCGGGCAATCCGACATCGAGGATGACCAGATCGTAGGACTGATGCTTGATCCGGTCCAGCGCCTCGGCGGCATTGGCGGCCTCGAAGACGTCGAAATCATCCGTCAGGACCAGCTGGTCGGCCAGCGCCTCCCGCAGATCGGCATCGTCATCGACCAGAAGGATCCTGCGAAGCGTGCTCATGGGCGTCTCCCGCGATTTTCCCTGCAATCTCGTCCTGCAATCGGAGCGCGGCAACTGGCCGCGGCCGGCTCGTTCACAACAGATTTGTGTCCTTTGGCCGCAGGCAAGGGGATTGCAGAAAACCTCACGCGGCCGTGTTGGCAGATGCGGGAATGTTTCACAATCGCCCCCGCCTGCGTATATGCAGGACGGGTTCTGTCAGGATGCGGGGTGTCAGGGTGCGGCTGAGCGCCGAGGAAAGGCTGGCGCGGGCACGGGCCGATCTGAGGATGGGCGTGCCGGTGTTTCTCAGCGCCGGGCCGGAAACGGCCGTGGCGGCGGCGGCCGAGACGCTGGGCGCAGACCGGCTGGCGGCGCTGCGCGCGTCGGGCGGCGAGCTGGTGCTGGTGGTCACCGCGCGACGGGCCGAGACCCTGCACGCCCGCGCCTATGACGGCGACATCGCCCGTATCGTGGTGCCCGCCGATGCCGGGGTTGGTTGGATCCTCGCCACCGCCGATCCCTCGCGCGATCTCGACCGGCCGCTCAAGGGACCGTTCCGCACGCTGCGCGGCGGGGATTCGACCCTTCACCGCATCGCCATCGCGCTAGCCAAGCAGGCGCATCTGCTGCCGGCGATGCTCGTGGTCGCCGCGCCGCCGCCGCCGGCGGATTCCGAGATCACCCGCATCGGGGCGGGGGCGTTTTCCACCGCACAGCCGGAGGCGTTTGCGCTGGCGCCGGTGGCGCAGGCGCCGGTGCCGCTCGCCGTCTCGCGCGCCGGGCGGGTGCATGTGTTCCGCCCGCTCAGCGGCGGCGAGGAGCATTACGCGGTGGAGATCGGCGCGCCCGACCGCGACCGGCCGGTGCTGACGCGGCTGCATTCGGCCTGCTTCACCGGCGACATTCTGGGCAGCCTGAAATGCGATTGCGGCCCGCAGCTTCACGCGGCGCTCGACCAGATCGCCGCCGAGGGGGCCGGAGTGCTGCTCTACCTCAATCAGGAGGGGCGCGGCATCGGGCTGGCCAACAAGATGCGCGCCTATTCGCTGCAGGATCAGGGCTTCGACACCGTCGAGGCCAATCACCGGCTGGGCTTCGAGGATGACGAGCGTGATTTCGGCATCGGTGCGGCGATCCTGCAACAGATGGGGTTCTCGGCGGTGCGGCTTCTGACCAACAACCCGCGCAAGGTGGCCATGATGGAGGCGGCGGGCCTGCATGTGGCCGAGCGCGTGCCGCTGAAGGTGGGCCGCAACCCGATCAACGAGGGCTATCTGGCGGTCAAGGCGGCCAAGAGCGGACATCTGCTGTGATCCCGCATCTGCACGTCACCCGCTGGGGCGCCCGGTTTGCGGGGCGGGACCTGCCCTGTGCGGTCGGGCGCGGCGGCATCGTGCCGGCGGCGAAAAAGCGCGAGGGCGATGGCGCCACCCCGGCCGGGATCTGGCGCATGACCGGGCTGTGGTATCGCCCCGACCGGCTGCCAGCGCATGTCGCCTTCAATTCGGTTCACGCCTTGCTCCGACCCGAGGGCATGAGGCCGCCCGGGTGGGCACGAATGCGCCCGCCATGGGGCGGGCGGGCGCATGCCCGGCTTCGCTGCGCTCGCCGGGAGGGTGAACCCGATCGGTTGCTACATGCGCCAGGCCAGGGCGCGCAACCGATCCTGCCGCGCGACGGCTGGTCGGAGGATCCGGCCGATCCGGACTACAATCGCCCCATCCGCCACCCGCATGGCTTTCCGGCCGAGCGCATGCGC
>RFIR01000205.1 GCA_003695135.1 Alphaproteobacteria bacterium
TCCCAACGCGAGGGCATGCGGCCGCCCGGGTGGGCGCGAATGCGCCCGCCTGGGGGCGGGCGGGCGCATGCCCGTGGCGGCTCACGCGCCACGGGCGGGTGAGCCCGACTAGGTGCGACGTGCACTTACGCACAACAACGTACGCCCGCCCACGCACGGGGCGCCCCGCCGACGCACACGCTTCAACCTGCCTCTGAACAGGGCTATGCTCGGCCCATGACCGCGATGGATGCGCCTGCCAGCCTCTGTCTCGATTGCGGATCGGAACCCTCCGGCCGGCGCTGTGGCGCCTGCGGTTCGCACCGGATCGTGCGCCATGCGGAACTCAACGCCCTGTCCATCGCCCATGTCGATTGCGACGCCTTCTATGCCGCGGTTGAAAAGCGCGAGAACCCGGCGCTGCGCGACCGGCCGGTGATCGTCGGCGGCGGCCGGCGCGGCGTGGTCTCGACCGCCTGCTACATCGCCCGCATCCGCGGTGTGCATTCGGCCATGCCGATGTTCCGCGCGCTGGAACGCTGCCCCGATGCGGTGGTGATCCGCCCGCGCATGTCGCTTTATGCCGAGGTCTCGCGGCAGATCCGCGAGATGATGCTGGCGCTGACCCCGGCGGTGGAGCCGCTGTCGCTCGACGAGGCCTTCCTCGATCTCAGCGGCACCGAGCGCCTGCATGGCCGGCCGCCGGCGCAGATGCTGGCCGGGCTTCTGCGGCGGATCGAGCACGAGGTCGGGGTGACCGCCTCGGTGGGGCTGTCGCACAACAAGTTCCTTGCCAAGCTCGCCTCGGATTTCGACAAGCCGCGCGGGTTTTCGGTCATCGGCCGCGCCGAGACGCTGGAGAGGCTGGCCCCGCTGCCGGTGAGCGCGGTCTGGGGGGTGGGGCCGGTCTTTGCGCGCGCGCTGGAACGCGACGGGCTGCGCAACCTGGCCGATGTGCGGGCGCGCGGCGAGGCCGCGCTCGCCGCCCGCCATGGCAGCGCCGGCAGCCGGCTGTGGCGGCTCGCGCATGGGCAGGACAGCCGGCGGGTCGGCACAGACGGCCCGATCAGGAGCATCTCGCACGAGATCACCTTCGAGACCGACATCGCCGATCCCGCGCTGCTCGACGGGCATCTGTGGCGGCTGGCCGAGAAGGTGGCCGACCGCGCCAAGGCCCGCGATCTGGCCGGCCGGGTGGTGACGCTGAAGCTCAAGCGGCCCGATTTCCGCCTGCTGTCGCGGCGCAGCACGCTGGAGGACCCCACCCAGCTGACCGCACGCATCCATGCCCGCGCCGCGGCGCTGATGGCGCGCGAGATCGACCGCGGGCCGTTCCGGCTGATCGGGGTGGGCATCGCCGATCTGGTACCGGCCGCGGCCGCGGACCGTTCCTTCGACCTGCTCGACCCGCAAGCGGCCCGGCAGGCGGCGGCCGAGCGGGTCAGCGACACCATCCGCGCCCGATTCGGAACCGATGCGATCCTGAAGGGCCGGGCGCTGCGCTGAACCGATCACGGCGGCGTGATATGCATCCGCTCTGACACGGAGAGACCCCTGCAGGATTCCGCGGCCGGATCCGGGCGTCGCGCTCGGGCAGAGGCGTGCGGCAGATCGCGCCCGTCCCGCCGCTGCCGCGCCGGCCCGGCCGGCCACGAAGCACAGGTCTGCGCGAGGTGGTCAATGCCGTGCCCTGCATGGCGATGACGGGCTGCCAGGCAACGGACGGGCAACGGACGGGGCCCATGCCGGAGCGAAACGTCGCGGCGCACCGGGTCGCATCGGCGCCCCGTCGCCGAAGATCGCGAGACGCTCGGACACGGTCGGGGGCTTCGAGCTCCTGCCACGCAGACGGGCCGTCGAGCGGAGGTTCGCCCGGCCGGGCCGCTTTCGGGGTCGGACATTACTCGAAGCCTCCCGAAGGGCGCGCATTCATTGCGCAGCCTTGGAATGCACGCCCTGGCCCCTGTGCGACGGCGTGCCATGAACGTGCGCGCTACGGGTGCTGCCGCAGACCGGCCAGGGATCGGAAACAATCCATCGCCTCAAGCGAGGCATGGATCGACATCGCCCGTATCCGCCTCACAACCCGGCGGCCCGCAAGGTATTGTCATGTCGAACAGAGTTTCGAGTCGGGCGCTTAGAGGCAGGGTGCGCATTCATTGCGCACCATTGGTACGCACGCCTTGGCCCCTGTGCGACGGCGCGCCATGACTGCGACCTGCGCTTGCTTCCCGGCTGCCCGTTCCCAACAGCTTTGAGAACCCCGCATCCGCTCGCCTTGTGGTTGCGCCCGGCGCCGCAAGCTGAAATAGGATGCGCCCCATGTCGGTCTGGACCCGCATAGGCGAGGCGTTGCGCGCTCTGGCGAAGGGTGAATCGCTCGCCGATGTGCTGGCCCGGCTGCGCACCCCGCCCGAACAGACGGTGGGCTTCACCATCGCGGTAATCGCGCTCGGCGCCAAGATGGCCAAGGCCGACGGGCGGGTGACGCGCAACGAGGTCGCCGCCTTTCGCGAGATCTTCCACATCCCGCCGAAGGACGAGGCGCAGGCGGCCCGCGTCTACAATCTCGCCCGACAGGACGTCGCCGGCTTCGAGCTCTATGCCGACCGCGTCGCCGCCATGTTCGGCGAGGATCGCACCGTTCTGGAGGAACTGCTGGAGGGGCTGTTTCACATCGCGGTGGCCGATGGCGAGTATCACCCGGCCGAGGATGCGTTCCTGCGCGAGGTCGCCCGCCGGTTCAAGCTCGACGAGCGCGTCTATCGCAGCCTCTATTCGCGCTATGTCCCCGGGGCCCCGCCCGACCCCTATGCGGTGCTCGGCGTGACGCCGGAGGACGACCTGTCCGCCATCCGCAGGCGCTGGCGCAAGCTGGTGCGCGAGAACCATCCCGACCGGCTGATTGCGCATGGGCTGCCCGAGGAGGCGATCAAGCTCGCCACCAATCGTCTGGCGGCGATCAACCGCGCCTGGGAGATGATTTCGGCCGAACGCGCCCGCGCCTGAGATGCGCGCGGCCCGTGTCGTCACCCCGCCGCCGCCGGCGGGGCCTGCCCGTCGCGCAGCCCCTGGAACATCGCGCGGATGTCGACGGTGGAGCGCCGGCCGAGATTGCGCCAATGCGCATCGAGCCAGCGCCCGGCCGCCTGCCGGCCCAGATCGCGCAGATGGGTCAGGAAGGCCCATTCGGCGTTGAGCTTCGACGATGCGCCCAGCGGGTTGAGCGCCGCACCATCCTCGATCAGGTGCAGATGCAGGTAGCGGTAGCGGTTGTCGGTCAGCTGCCCGCTTTCGATCAGCCGGTGGACGAAGTCGATGGCGCGCAGCTCGGCCAGCAGGCTGGAATTGAACGAGATCTCGTTGATGCGGTCGAGGATCTCGCGCGCGGTGTCCGGCGTGCCCGGCCGCTCCACCGGGTTGATCTGCACGATCACGATGTCGGCGGTCTCGCGCACCGGATAGAGCGGGAAGAGCGCGGGATTGCCGACATAGCCGCCATCCCAGTAGGGCACGCCGTCGATCTCCACCGCCTGAAAGATGTAGGGCAGGCAGGCCGAGGCCATGACCATGTCGGCGGTCAGGCGCCTGCGGTCGAAGACGGTGACGCGGCCGGTCTCGACATTGGTGGCCGAGACGAACACCTTCATCCGGTCGCAGCTGCGCACCAGATCGAAATCGACCTGATCGACCAGGAGGTCGCGCAGCGGGTTGAGGTTGAGCGGGTTGAACTGGTAGGGCGAAACGACGCGGCTGAGCCCGTCGAAGAGACGAAACCCCGGCGAGTTGTCCAGCGACCAGTTGCCCAGCAGCACGTCGATGGGGTTGCGCTGGATCGGGCTGAGCCGGGCCGCGTCGCTGACCGCCTTCCAGAACGCCGCCAGCGCCGCGCGCGCGCCGTCCTCGCCCGCCTGCATCAGCCCGCCGGCCGCCACCACCGCGTTCATCGCCCCGGCCGAGGTGCCGGAAATGGCGGCGATGTCGATGCGGCCATCCTCCAGAAGCCTGTCGAGCACCCCCCAGGTGAAGGCGCCATGCGCGCCGCCGCCCTGCAGGGCCAGCGAGACCGGCTTGCGCTGTTCTGCCGTCATGGCTATCCTCCTGATGTTGCGGCGCAGCATATGCCGGGAAACCCGGCTGCTCAACGCACGGAATTGCGATCCCGCGCCCGCCTCGCCAGAAGCGGCTGCGCAAGATGCCGGAGGATGCGATGAACGCGCCGATGCTCAAGCCCAAGGACCGGCCGGAACTGTCGAGCTTCGACTGGGCCGATCCGTTCCTGCTGGCCGATCAGCTGAGCGAGGAGGAGCGGCTGACCGCCGAATCGGTGCGTGCCTATGCCGCCGAGAAGCTGATGCCGCGCATCGAAAAGGCATGGCTCGAGGAGCGGGTTGCCCCCGAGATCTTCCCCGAGATGGGCGCGCTGGGGCTTCTGGGCGCGACGATCCCGGAGGAATATGGCGGGCTGGGCGCCGGATATGTCACCTATGGCCTGATCGCGCGCGAGATCGAGCGGGTCGATTCGGGCTACCGCTCGATGATGTCGGTGCAATCCAGCCTGGTGATGTACCCGATCTATGCCTATGGCAGCGAGGAACAGCGCCGGCGCTACCTGCCGAAACTGGCCAGTGGCGAGTGGATCGGCTGTTTCGGGCTGACCGAGCCGGAGGCGGGTTCCGATCCCGGCTCGATGAAGACCCGGGCCGAGGCGCTGCCCGGCGGCGGCTACCGGCTGACCGGTGCCAAGATGTGGATCTCCAACAGCCCGATCGCCGATGTGTTCGTGATCTGGGCCAAATCGGAAGCCCATGGGGGCAAGATCCGCGGCTTCGTGCTGGAGCGGGGCGCGAAGGGGCTTGCCACGCCCAGGATCGAGGGCAAGCTGAGCTTGCGCGCCTCGGTCACCGGCGAGGTGGTGCTCGATGGCGTGGAGGTCGGCGAGGAGGCGCTCTTGCCGAACGTGGAGGGCCTCAAGGGTCCCTTCGGCTGCCTCAACCGCGCCCGCTTCGGCATCTCCTGGGGCGCGATGGGTGCGGCCGAGGCGTGCTGGCACGCGGCGCGGGCCTACGGGCTTGACCGCAAGCAGTTCGGCAAGCCGCTGGCCGGCACCCAGCTCTTCCAGAAGAAGCTTGCCGACATGCAGAGCGAGATCGCGCTGGGCCTGCAGGCATCCTTGCGCGTCGGGCGACTGATGGATGAGGGCAGGGCGGCGCCGGAGATGATCTCGATCGTCAAGCGCAACAATTGCGGCAAGGCGCTGGAGATCGCTCGCATGGCCCGCGACATGCATGGCGGCAACGGCATCATGGCCGAATATCAGGTCATGCGCCACGCCGCCAATCTGGAAACCGTCAACACCTATGAGGGCACGCATGACGTGCATGCGCTGATCCTCGGCCGGGCCCAGACCGGCCTGCAGGCGTTCTTCTGAGGGGCGGTATGTCGATACTGGCCGATGTAGCGCGGGAACTGGGGCCGGACTGGCTCGATTCGGAGGTCGCCCCGGCCTTCGAGGCGGAGATCCTGCGCGAGCTTTCCCCCGACCATCCGCTGCGCGGGTTGCAGCTCGAGGCAATCGCGCGCTATCGCGGCAGCGACGACGTGCTGTTCCGGGTCGAGGACGGTCCGTTCGAATACGTCATCGTGCATCTGACCTGGTCGCAGGAGCGCGAGGGCGAGCACCCCCATTTCAGCACCTTCATGGATCTCGACGATCTGGCGGCGCGCTGGCGCGACGTCATGCCCTGAAACATGTCTCGGGCCGGGGCAACGGACGCCTCCGGCGAGGGAGTATTTGGACCAAGAAGAAGAGGCGGGTCCCCGACAGACCGAGACCGCTGCATCCTCGCGGATCGGTCCGGGTGGAGCGGCGCCGGTGCGAAGCGCGGCTTCGAGGCGGTTGCGCGTGCCTGCGAGTCCCGCCCTTTTCGGGCGCGCCTCGCAGGCGCCCCCGACCGACCCCGGCAGGCGGTTTGGCGCCGCGGCCTCGGATCCCCGATCCGGTCATTCGCCCCCGCCCGGCATCGGCCGGTTGCGCGTCCAGTCAAAGCTGCCGCTGTCGCGTTCGGCCACCGCCTGCTTCCAGCCCACCGCCTCGGCGCGGGCCTTGAAGTTCATCCCCTCCGGGCTGTGGCGGGCGATGCCGTCGAAGAGGGTGGCCAGCATCTGGGTGTTCTGCAGCCCCTGGGCCTCAAGCGCCTGATTGACCATCATCTTCATCATCCGCAGCTGGTTTGCGGGCACGGTGGCGATGCGGGCCGCGAGCGCCTCGACCTCCGCATCGAGCTCGGCCTCCGGCACCGCCTTGAGCACCAGCCCCATTTCCGCGGCCTCGCGGCCGGTGATCCGGTCGCCGGTGAACAGCATGCGCTTGGCCCGCTCCGGCCCCAGCCGGCAGACCCACATCGCCGTGGTCGGGCAGCCCCAGACCCGGGCCGGCATGTAGCCGATCTCGGCCGCCTCGGCCATGATCACCAGATCGGCGCAGAGCGCGATGTCCGAGCCGCCGGCGACCGCGAAGCCGTGGACCTTGCAGATCACCGGGCAGCGCGAGCGGAAGAGGCTCATGAAGCAGTCGGTATTGGCCGACATCATCGCATAGTCGCGCATCGGATCCCACGGCATCTCCTGCACGCCGGCATTGGGCCCCTCGGCCTCGGCATAGGCGGCAAGATCGTAGCCGGCGCAGAAGGCCCGCCCGGCGCCGGAGAGCACGATCACATGCACGCGCTCATCGGCATCGGCGCGCGCGACGGCGGCGGCCAGCGCCGCCGGCATCTCTGCATCGATCGCATTCAGCGCCTCGGGCCGGTTGAGCGTGATGCGCGCGATCCGTCCGTCACGCGCATAGAGGACGGGCTCGCCCATCAGTGATCCTTGGGCCGGTTGACCTCGAAGGCGGCCAGCTTCTCGGGACTCGCCTCGGTCTGGTAGCGCGCGACCCATTCGTCATAGGGCATGCCGTAGACGATCTCGCGCCCCTCCGCCTTGCTCATCTCGATGCCCTTTTCGGCCGCGGCTTCCTGATACCAGCGCGACAGGCAGTTGCGGCAGAAGCCGGCGAGATTCATCAGGTCGATGTTCTGCACGTCGCTTCGCGCGCGCAGATGCTCGACGAGGCGGCGGAAGGTGGCGGCCTCCAGCTCGGTGCGGGTCTTGTCGTCCATCACAATTCTCCTGCATGATAACGGGCGGCGACATCGCGCAGGGCACCGGCCAGGCGCCCGGCCCAGCGGCGCTGGCCTTGCCCGGTGGCGATCAGGTCGTTGCGCAGCTCGATCAGCGCATGCGGCAGCCCGCGTGCGAGCCCGTGCCGGGCCATGGAATCGCCGGCCAGCGCGCCGTGATAGGGCTCGTTGTCGCCCACCCGCAGATCGGGCTCCTGCCGCA
>RFIR01000206.1 GCA_003695135.1 Alphaproteobacteria bacterium
CGCCGGGGGTGCGCCATGAATGCGCACCCTACACCGAGAGCCAGTCCCCGCCTGCGGGCACGGGCGAAGGCGAAATGCGGCGCCGTTCATGTTGCGATTATTTTCACTGTTGATTGGCAAATATTGATTGGGGTATTACTTTCCAGAGACCCCTGCGAAACACGGATGCTGGGGGATGCCCGGAATGCACAAGGTTTTGCAGGGATCGTGAGTGCGCGCATGTAAAATAATTATTAGAGACCCCTGCGAAACTCCGGCGCGGCGGGGCATCCCAGGCGAGACGCGTTTTCTGCCAACGTGTACTGTGCGCGCGTAAAGTAATTAGAAAATAATTCCCCAATCAATATTTATCAAATAGGTGAAAATCATCAATAATCGCCGCCGGCGCCGCATTTCGCGGCGCCCGAGCGCAACGCCCGGGTCTGGCTGATGGAGTTTTACAGGGGTCTCTTCCAGTTATTTTACGTGCGCGCGATCATGATGACCGGAAACCGAACCGATTCAGCGGTTTGCATTCCTGTCGGAGTTTTGCAGGGGTCTCTATCAGTCAAACGCGCGAAAATCAGTAACTTCAACGGCGCCGCATTTCGCCTCCGCCCGGGCGCGACGCCCGGGTCTGGCCGGCAGGGTTTTGCAGGGCTCTCTCCCGGATACTTTACGCGCCCGCGATCCCGATCCCCGAGACCCCCTGCGCATCGGCGTGCCGGCGGGTTTACCCAGACCGCGGCATACCTCGGCCGAGCCTCGGAGCGCCCGCCCGGGGCATGAAGCGAAGCCTGCCCGCGCCGCCCGGCGCCTCAGCGATACTGGCCGGCCAGCTCCACCAGCTCGCCCGACAGCCCCATCTTGAACTTCTTCACCCCGGCCGCGCCCTCGTCATTGACCCCGCCGAGATCGAAATCGGCGATCCCGCGCCGGCGCAGCGTCTCGATGGCATTCCACAACAGCAGATGGCTGGCGGCCAGGCGGCGGCCGGCCTCGCCCGTCCAGCCGATCTGATAGGTGGCCGAGCGCCCGTGGCAGAAGACGAGGATCTGGCCCAGCGGCAGCCCGTCATGTACCGCGGTGGCGATGCCCATGCCGCCTTCGGGCACGAAGCGCCGGGCCAGCGCGGCGATCACCGCCGGCTCCGGCCCCGGATAGCGCTTTTCGGCCCTGTCGCGCATGTAATGGGCCATGAGCGGCATCAGCGCGGCGCCCGACCAGTCCCACACCACCTCGATGCCCGCACGCTCGGCCCGGTTGAGCGCGTTGCGCCACTTGCCGCGCAGCCGGGTGCGGATTTCCGCCGGCTCCGGCGTCAGGTCGAGCCAGATCGTCTGATAGGGAAGGTGGCCGGGCAGGGCGGCGAGATCGAGCCCCTCCAGCGCCGCATGCGCCTGCCGGCGCGGCAGCTCCGGGATCACCCGCCGCCGGCGCCCGGCGCGGGCGGGAAAGGCGCGGGTGAAGGCGGCGAAGAAGGCGCGCGCATGTTCGGCCGCGCCGAAGCCCTCGAACCACAGCGGCCCGCGGTCGAGGATCAGCGCATGGATGAGCCGGCGCAGAAGCGCGGCTTCCTGAATCTGGACCAGCCCCGCAAGCTCGCCATCGATGCGGATCGCCCCGCGCCGCGGCCGCTGGCCCTGCGCCGGGCATACCGCCTCGGCATAGGCGCGCGACTGCAGCAGGTTGGCCCGCCGCAGCCGGGCGAAGCGGCGGTCCCATTCGGGCCCGTCCAGCCCGTCCCACTCGATCTGGCACTGCATGCGCCACATTTGCGCCGGCAAGGTTAAGCCTTGCTGAATCGGGGGCGGCAATTCGGCCTTGCAGCCTCGACAAACCCGCCTTGCAACACCAATTCACCGCAGGACAGGCGGGCCGTCATCGCTTATTGTCGGCTCCGAACGGAGGTTCCCATGACCCGCATGCTCGACGATCCGGCCGCCCGACATCCCGAAAAGGCCCACCGCCCCGACCAGGCCCAGCCGAAGAAGCCGCACTGGATCCGGGTCAAGGCGCCGGGCTCAAAAGGATATTTCGACACCCGCCGGATCATGCGCGAGAACGGGCTGGTCACGGTCTGCGAGGAAGCGGGCTGCCCCAATGTCGGCGAATGCTGGAGCCGGGGCCACGCCACCATGATGATCATGGGCGAGATCTGCACCCGCGGCTGCACCTTCTGCAACGTGGCCACCGGCCGGCCGGAGGCGCTCGACGAATTCGAGCCGGCCCGGGTGGCGCAGGCGGTGGAAAAGCTGGGGCTTTCGCATGTGGTGATCACCTCGGTCGATCGCGACGACCTTCCCGATGGCGGGGCCGGACACATCGCGCGCACCATCCGCGCCACCCGCCGCCGTTGCCCGAATACTACCATCGAGGTGCTGGTGCCCGATTTCCTGCGCTGCCCCGACAGCGCGCTGGAGGAGGTGGTCGCGGCGCGGCCGGACGTCTTCAACCACAATCTGGAAACCGTGCCCGGCCTCTACCCGGAGGTGCGGCCCGGCGCGCGCTATTTCCACTCGCTCAGGCTGCTGCAGCGGGTCAAGGAGATCGACCCGGCGATGTTCACCAAGTCCGGCATCATGGTCGGGCTGGGCGAGACGCGCCAGGCGGTGCATCAGGTGATGGACGATCTGCGCTCGGCCGATGTCGATTTCCTGACCATCGGCCAGTATCTGCAGCCCACCCCCAAGCATCACCGCGTCGACCGTTTCGTGACGCCGGAGGAATTCGCCGCCCTCGAGAAGGCCGCCCGCGGCAAGGGCTTCCTGATGGTCTCGGCCACGCCGCTGACGCGGTCGAGCTATCACGCGGGGGAGGATTTCGCACGGCTCAAGGCGGCGCGCGCGGCGCGGATGGCGGGCGAGGGGCTTTGATCGCCGCGCGGGCAGGCGCGAGCCGCTGCATTGGCGCCTGTCTTCTCCGGCGAGGACAGCTGAAGGCCGTGGCGGTCGCCGGAAGCTGCGCCCCAATGCCCTTCTTCTTGGCTCAAATACTCAATTCGCCTCTTCTGCCGCCTGCGCGCCGCGGGTGGGCGGGCCTGCCGGGGCCGATGCAACGCAGACGGTTCGGGTGCGGCAGCCTGCCGTCAGCGCCGCTCCCGGCCTGCCTGGGCAGCCGCCAGAAAGGACCCGTAATCCTCCGCCACCGCCCCGGCGGCAAGCTCCAGAAGCCGCGCCCCGTCCTGCCAGCGGGCCAGCGCCGAATGCGAGCCGACCCGGCCATCGGGAAAGCGCGCCCGGTGTTCGTCGGGCGGGCCGTGACGGTCCCCAGCATGGGCGGCGATATAGTCCGGGCTCAGCGCCTCGGGCGGATCGGCGGCGGGGCCGGGCGGCAGGATGCGGGTGGTGGCCTGGGTGATCGCCACCTCCGACGGGGTGGCGTGCATCCCCTCCCAGTCGCCATAGAGTTCGCGGCGCAGCGCATTGACCGCCTCGAAATCCCACCAGCTGCGCAGGCGGATGCGGGCGGTGTCCAGCCCGTCCGTGACCCGTGTCAGCGGCGCCAGATTGGCGCCATGCCCGTTGAGCAGATAGACCCCGGCGAAACCCTGCGCGATGAGCCCGGCGATGATCTCGCGCGCCATCGCCGCAAAGGTTTCGGCCGACAGCGACACCGTACCGGGAAAGCCAGTGTTGAAGGGCGCGGGCGTATAGGCGAGCGGCGGAGCCACCAGCGCGCCGGCGCGTTCGGCCGCGCGCAGCGCGATCGCCTCGGCGCAGATGGTGTCGGTGCCGATCAGCCCCATCGGCCCGTGCTGCTCGGTCGAGCCCACCGGCAGGATGATGCCGCCG
>RFIR01000207.1 GCA_003695135.1 Alphaproteobacteria bacterium
TCCCCCGACCCTTCCACCAGTACAACCGCCTGAATACCGGGTGCCCCTACCGCAACCTTCCCCGGACCCGCGGCGCAGCCGCGGGCCGGACCCAACCGCAGCGGCCCGGCAGGGCCGCGCAGGGCGGGAGCGCCTCCGAAAGAACCCGACCCTCCCCGCCACCGCCGCGCAGGCCCGACCGGGGGGCGGTCGGTCTCAGACCGGCAGCAGGGCGGCAGAGACGCGTCGCTCCTCGGCCAGAAGCACGTTGAAGCAGCGGCAGGCCGCCGGGGTGGTCATGGCATCGATTCCCATCCCCGCCGCCTCCAGCCGGTTGCGGATCCCGGCCGGGAGGAAGGCGAACTCCGCACCCATGCCGACCAGCAGCACGTCGATCTCGGATGCCGCCTGCAGGATCGGCTCCAGCGTCTCCAGCCCCGACCAGGCAGAAACGCCGGCCGGCAGCAGCAGCAGCGGCCCGTAATGCACCGCCCCGCCGACGCGGAAGAAACCGGGCCCATAGGCGTCCACCGGCTGGCGGCCGGAATAGCTGATCTCGCTCAGACGCATCATCCGCTCCAGATCGGAAGTGACAATGTCGCCGCGCCGGCGACGAGCGCATAGGCAGCATAGCGATAATCGCGCTCGCCCGCCATCCTGAACAGCCGTGCACCGGCCAGAACGCAGAGAACGAAGATCGGCGCCAGCAGGATGCCGTAGGCCAGCGCCTCGCGTCCCAGCGCGCCGCGCAGCCAGAACACGACCAGCCCGGCCGGGGTGGCCAGCAACAGGAACAGGATGAAGGCGGCGCGCATCCGCACCGCCCTCTCGGCACTGCCGAGAAAGAACAGCACCACCGGCGGCCCGACCATGCCCACGAGACCGCCGGTCAGGCCCGATCCGATACCGATGGCGAAGGTGAGCGGGTCGCCGGGCTCGCGCCGGTAGCGCCAGCCGCTGATCAGCGCGGCGAGCGCGGCGAGCACCAGCGCCGGCGCCAGCCAGCGAAAGGCGATCGGGTCGAGATTCTGCAGCGCGATGAAACCCAGCGGCAAACCGATGCAGACCCCGGCAATCAGGATCAGCACCGGACGGATCCGGGTCTCGCCCAGCGCCCGCCGCGTCAAGAGCAGGCTGGCCCAGATGTCGATGAGATGCATGACCACCACCACCGTCACCGGTGGCAGATGGATCGCGGCAAGCGGGATGAAGATCATCGCGGTGCCGAAACCGGTGAAGCCGCGCGACAGCCCGGCAAGTGCGGTGCCGAGCGCGAGCGCGGGAAAGGCCGGTCCGGTCAGGATGCCGGCCAGCTCCGCGCCCATCTCAGGCGTCGATATTGGCGAATTGCGTGCCGGCCCTGGAGCTGGGCTTGTCCGAACGATCCACCCCGAGCCAGTTGAGGATGGTGCCGGCAACATAGACCGAGGAATAGGTGCCCACCACCACACCCCAGATCATCGCCAGGGTGAAGCCCGAGATCACCTCGCCGCCGAAGACATAGAGCGCGATCAGCGCCAGCAGCGTGGTCAGCGAGGTCATCACCGTCCGGCTCAGCGTCTCGTTGACCGACAGGTTGATCAGCTCGGGCAACGGCATCTTCTTGTAGCGGCGCAGATTCTCGCGCACCCGGTCGAAGACGATCACCGTGTCGTTGAGCGAATAGCCGATGATGGTCAGGATCGCCGCGACAATGGCGAGACCGAATTCGAGCTGCAGCGCCGAAAACAGCCCCATGGTCAGGATCACGTCATGCACGAGGCTCAGCACCGCGCCGATGGCAAACTGCCACTCAAAACGCAGATAGACATAGAACATCACCCCCAGCACGGCGAGGACCACCGCCAGCGCCCCGTCGAAGACCAGCTCGGAGGAGACCTTGCCGCCCACGCTTTCGGTCGACAGCACCGTCACATCGGGGATGGCCGCGTCGAGCGCCGCGCGCACCTTCGCGATCGCCGCGCTCTGGATCGCCGGGTCGTCGCCCTGCTCGACGATGCGCACCAGCACCTGATTCTTGTCTTCCAGACCGCCCGAGGCCGAGATCGCCGTCACCTGGATTTCGCCCAGCCCCAGCCCGGACACCGCGTCGCGATAGACCGAGACATCCACCGGCTTTGGCGTCTGCAGGATCAGCGAGGTTCCGCCACGGAAATCGATGCCGAAATTCAGCCCCACCGTCAGCACCAGCACGAGCGAGACGAGAATCGCCGCCACCGATGCGCCGAGCGCGATGTGCCGCTGACCGATGAAATCGATCTTCGTCCCGGCGGGAACCAGCTTGAGCAGCTTCACGGGCGGATCCTCCCGCTCAGATGGTGATCGCCCGGGCCCTGGTGCGCTCGAGATAGGCGACCATCAAGAGCCGGGTCAGGTAATAGGCGGTGAAGACCGAGGTGATCACGCCGATGCCCAGCGTGACCGCAAACCCGCTGACCGGGCCCGATCCGACGAAATAGAGGATGACCACCGCGATCAGCGTGGTGATGTTGGCATCGAGAATGGCCGACAGCGCCCGGGTGAAGCCCAGCTCGATCGCGCGCGCCACCCCCTTGGTGTTGCGCAGCTCCTCGCGGATACGCTCGAAGATCAGCACATTGGCATCCACCGCCATGCCAATGGTCAGCACGATGCCGGCGATGCCGGGCAGGGTCAGCGTGGCGCCCAGCACGCTGAGCGCACCGAAGATCAGCCCGATATTGGCCCCCAGCGCGATCGAGGCGAAGATGCCGAACAGCCCGTAGCTGGCGATCATGTAGATGACCACCGCGACCAGCGCGATGATCGAGGCGATGCGCCCCGAATCGACGCTGTCCTGGCCAAGCTCCGGCCCCACGGTGCGTTCCTCCAGCACCCGCAGCCCGGCCGGCAGCGCGCCGGCGCGCAGCAGGATTGCCAGATTGTTCGATTCCTGCACCGTGAAGCGGCCGGTGATCTGGCCGACCCCGCCGGGAATGTGGGTGATGATCTGGGGGGCGGAGATGATCTCGTTGTCGAGAACGATGGCAAAGCGCTTGCCGATATTGTCGCGGGTATAGTCGCCGAACTTGCGCGCGCCCACCGCGTTGAAGCGGAAATCCACCGCCGGGCGGCCGTCGCGGTCGAATCCGGGCTTGGCATCGACCAGCTCCTCGCCGCCCACCACCGCGGCGCGTTCGACCACCAGATACTCGCCGGTATCGGCCTCCGGCAGCAGGAGCTCGTCGGGGCCGACCCGCTCGCCCTTGCTGCCGGCACGGATCACCGGGTGGAAGCTCAGCTTGGCGGTCTTGCCGATCAGCGCCTTCAGCTCCTCGGCCGAACCCAGCCCGGGCACCTGAACCACGATGCGGTCCGCGCCCTGACGCTGGATCGAGGGCTCGCGCGTGCCGGCGGCATCGACGCGGCGGCGGATCTTTTCCAGCGACTGGTCGACGGTGCGGTCGTCGAGCGCGCGGCGCTCCTCCTCGGCCAGCTTCAGCGAGATCACGCCATTGCCGGCATCGGTGATGTCGAGCCTGTAGCCGCCCAGCCCCGACAGCGCCGAGATCGCCGCCGGCACCGCGTCGGGATTGTCGATCCTGACCCGCAGCTCGCCCTTTTCGGCCTCCTGCCGGCGCACGGTGCGCACGCCCGCCGTCTTTCGCAGCGTGTCGCGCACCTCCGGCCAGATGCCGTCCATGATGTCGCCATAGACATCCTCGACCTGCACCTCGACCAGGAGATAGGCGCCGCCGCGCAGATCGAGCCCGAGATTGACGATGCCCGAGGGCAGCCAGGAGGGCCACAATTCCTTGTCGGCCTGCTGCTCGGGGGTCAGTGCCTTGCCCGCGGCCTCGGCGCGCACTGCGTCATTATACCGCTCGACCCGTTCGTAGAACAGGTTGGGCATGGCCAGGAACAGACCGATCACAACCACCGCGAGGATGGAGATCGTCTTGGCGAGGCCGAATTGCAGCATTCCCCAGCCCCTCCGGCGCGCCGGTCAGTCGGCCTTCTCGGCCGGCTCGGTCTTGGACAGCACCTGGCTGATGGTCGAGCGGACCACCCGCACGTTCACGCCCTTGGCGATCTCCACCTCGACCTCGTTGTCGTCCTTGACCCGGGCGACCTTGCCGATCAGCCCGCCTTGCGTGACCACCTGATCGCCGCGCCGCAGCGCCTCGATCATCGCCTTGTGTTCCTTGAGCTTTTTCTGCTGTGGCCGGATCATCAGGAAATACATGATCCCGAAGATCAGGATCATCGGAATCAAGAGTCCGCCCAGACCGCCGCCGCCTTCCATACCGAAATCCCTGCCCTGGCCGGCCGTGGCCGGTCCGCATCCCCGCAAAGGGGCGCACGGCCCCCGGTCCCGAAATCGCGCGGACACTATCCGCGCCCCCCGGCAATGGCAAGCGCACCGGCTTGGCAGCAAGGGTCCGCTGCGAGATAGTGTCGGGGAGAAGGGATTGGAATGACCGTGGCCCGGCAAAGGCCGAATTTGCGCCCGGCAGCCGAGGGTCGCGCCCAGACCAGAGGCTGGGCGCATCGCACCCGCCCTGGGGGGTCGACATTGGAGCGCCATTGGTCCGGGCGACAATGGCGACGCGGGACGCGATCCGAGGCTGACGCCTCCGGGGTAAGGAATTGGAATGGACGCGCTCGAATACTTCCAGCGACATCGTGAAGCGATCCTCTGGATCGTCGCGGTTTCCGCTGCCCTCATCCTCTGGATCCTGTGGCTTGTCTTGCGCCGGGCTGGTCTGAGAATCCCGCGCCGGGAGCGCATACAGATCTGGTGGCGACGCAACTATGTCCCGATGGTCGTCATTCTCGCGCTTGCCTTCACAGCGATTGCCATCTGGTTCTGGCTATGGCGGATACCGTCGCTGAACGGAAAGCTGCTCGCCTTGCTCGATGCGTCATTGAACGGGGATCATTCGTCAAAGGACGATTTCACCGACATCCGCAATCTTGCCTACGCGCTGGCCGCAATGTTGGGCGCCTTTGCGATCCTGGCCACCATCCCCTTCCAGCTCATCAAAACCTGGGTCAACGAACGCCTGGCAACGACGACCGAACAGGGGCATGTCACCGACCGGATCAACAAGGCCGTCGAACAGCTCGGGGCGGAGAAGACCGTCAAGGTCCGCGCCCGGTCGGTGACATACAGGCTCCGCGCCGGGGAGCGGGTGGACGAGGTCGAGGAGCTGGAGGTCTATGGCCGCAGCCCGGTCTCCATCCCCTCCGACGTGCCGGATGACGACATCGTCAAGGGCGAATGGGCGACGCATGAGGAAACCGTCCCAAACATCGAGGTGCGGCTCGGCGGCATCTATGCGCTGGAACGCATCGCGCAGGATTCAGAACGCGACCACATCCAGATCATGGAGATCCTCTGCGCCTATATCCGCGAGAACGCGCCTGCCGATGAGGCGAAGGACGAGGCGCCGGAACTGCCCGAGGACGGGATACCGACCAGGGAATGGCGCAAGGCGCTGGACAAATTGGTCGCGGGGCTGGAGCGCCCGCGGGCCGACATCCAGGCCGCGCTCGACGTGATCGGAAGGCGCGGCGAGGACCGCGTCGCGTTGGAGGTCGGGCCAGATGAGAAGCGGCCGCGCTACCGGCTCGATCTGCGCCACACCAATCTGCAAGCCGCCGATCTGGCCGAAAAGGATTTCCGCCATGCCCGGCTCGACCACGCCCGTCTCGACGGGGCGATCCTTGTGGAGGCGCGGTTGGAGGGCGCGCGCCTCAGCGAGGCGCAGTTGCAGGGGGCGGACCTCAGCGAGGCGCGGTTGCAGGGGGCGGACCTCGAGGAGGCGCAGTTGCAGGGGGCGTACCTCAGGGAGGCGCAGTTGCAGGGAGCAGACCTCACGGGGGCGCGGCTGCAGGGGGCGTACCTCAGCGAGGCGCAGTTGCAGGGGGCGAGCCTCGGGGCGGCGAAGTTGCAGAGGGCGTACCTCAGCAAGGCGCAGTTGCAGGCGGCGGACCTCTCCTTCGCGCGGTTGCAGGGGGCGGACCTCCGCACGGCGCTGTTTCGGGGGGCGGACGTCAGTGGAGCGCAGTTCGATCAATCCACCGTTCTCAGGGATGCCAATTTTGTGGGTTCGGCCCTGAGAACGTTGGACCCTACCGTTATCATCAAGGGCACCGAGGATCTGCCCGAACGCCTCGCCCTGGCCTTCGGCGATGGCAGTGTCAAGCTGCCAGAATCATGGCGCTGGGACAGGCATCCGCCCGAAGGCAAGCGCCCCGAACACTGGCCGCTGGACGTGCTCGACAGCGATGAATTCCACACTCGCTGGCGCGCGTGGCAGCGCGAGATCGGCTTCGACCCGGAACAGGCGCAGGCGGAGGACTGATTTCCCTTGTCGCCCGGCAACCCCGCGCGGGCTTCGAAACACCACCCAACCAAACCCGGCGGCCGCGCGCGGGCGCCGCGAAATACGGCGCTACATGCGATTTTCCTATTTTCACTGTTGATCGAAAAATATTGATTGCAAATTTATTTTCTAATTATTTTATGCGCGCGCGATCATGATGGCCTGGAACCGGGCCGATTCAGCGGTTTGCATTCATGCCGGAGTTTTGCAGGGGTCTCTTATAGAGAGTCCTGCAAAACTCCGCTGGCCAGACCCCGTCGTTCCCCTCGGGCGCCGCAAAATGCGGCGCCGGCGGCGACTATCCATGATTTTCACCTGTTTGTTAAATATTGATTGGGGAATTATTTTCTAATTACTTTACGCACGCAGCACACGTTGGTACAAAACGCTTCTCGCCTGGGATACCCGGTCGCGCCGGAGTTTCGCAGGGGTCTCTTATAAATATTTTACGCGCGCGCGATTTTGATCCGCAAAGATCGGCGCATATTCGATATGACCGGTCGTATCCGGCTCTTACAATGGCCTTTTCAGCAGGGCGCCGCAAATCTTAACGACTGACCCTCACCCCTTCGGGCGCTTGTTGAGCCATTCCTTCATCATCTGCCCCGGCACGAACAGCATCGCCGCCATCGGCAGGAAGGCGATGCCCGCCCTCACACCCCCAGCTTCCTGCGCACCATCTCGTTGACCGCCTTGGGGTTGGCCTTGCCGCCGGTGGCCTTCATCACCTGGCCGACGAACCAGCCGGCCATGGAGGGCTTGGCCTTCGCCTGTTCGACCTTGTCGGGATTGGCGGCGAGCACCTGATCGACCGCTTCCTCGATGGCCCCGGTATCGGTGACCTGGCGCATGCCCCTTTTCTCAACGATTTCAGCTGGATCGCCACCCTCGGCCCACAGGATCTCGAACAGCTCCTTGCCGATCTTGCCCGAGATCTCGCCCTTCGTGATCAGGTCGATCACGCCGCCGATCTGGGCCGGGCTCAGCGGGCTGTCGGCGATGTCGTGGCCCTCCTTGTTGAGCCGGCCCAGAAGCTCGTTGATTACCCAGTTGGCGGCCTGCTTGCCGTCGCGGCCCTTCGCCACCGCCTCGAAGAAATCGGCCCGCGCGCGCTCGGCCGTCAGCACCGAGGCGTCGTATTCGGTCACGCCGTATTCGGTGACGAAGCGGGCCTTCTTCTCGTCGGGCAGCTCGGGCAGGGCAAGGCGGATCGCCTCGATCCAGTCCTCCGACAGCTCCAGCGGCAACAGGTCGGGATCGGGGAAATAGCGGTAGTCATGCGCCTCCTCCTTGGAGCGCATCGAACGGGTCTCGCCCCGGCCCGGGTCGTAGAGCCGGGTTTCCTGATGCACCTCGCCACCATCCTCGAGAATGCCGATCTGGCGGCGCGCCTCATATTCGATCGCCTGCTGGATGAAGCGGATCGAGTTCATGTTCTTGATCTCGCAGCGCGTGCCCAGATGCGAATGGTCCCGGGTGGCCTGGTATCGCTCATACGCGCCCGGCGGGCAGACCGAGACGTTGACGTCGGCGCGCAGGCTGCCCTCCTGCATGTTGCCGTCGCAGGTGCCGAGGTATCGCAGGATCTGGCGCAGCTTGCGGACATATTCGCCCGCCTCCTCCGGCCCGCGGATGTCCGGCCGGCTGACGATCTCCATCAGCGCCACGCCTGTGCGGTTGAGATCGACATAGGAATGGTCGGGATCCATGTCATGGATCGACTTGCCGGCATCCTGTTCCAGATGAATGCGCTCGATGCGCACGCGGCGCGCGATGCCGGGCTCCATGTCGACCAGCACCTCGCCCTCGCCGACGATGGGGTGGTAGAGCTGGGAGATCTGATAGCCCTGCGGCAGGTCGGGGTAGAAGTAGTTCTTGCGGTCGAACTGGCTGACCCGGTTGATCACCGCCTTCAGCCCCAGCCCGGTGCGCACGGTCTGCTCGACGCAGAAATCGTTGATCACCGGCAGCATGCCGGGCATGGCGGCATCGACGAAGCTGACCTGGGTGTTGGGCTCGGCGCCGAAGGCGGTGGAGGCGCCCGAGAACAGCTTGGCGTTGGAGCGGACCTGTGCGTGCACCTCCATGCCGATCACCATCTCCCAGTCCGATTTCGCCCCGGCGATGCGCCTTGGCTCGGGTTCGCGATAGGCAAGATGGATCGTCATGGGTGGGCCTCCTTCGGGACCCGCTGGTAAGCCAGACGCTTCGCCGAGGCAAGACGGTCCGGTTCAGCGCGCAACGCTCAGGCGGAGGATGGCGAGAGGTTTCTTGCCCATCTCGATTTCGTAGTCGGGATGGACGGAATCGCTGCCGCGCAGACCCGGAGGCTTCATCCTGTAGCGGGCCTCGATCATCCACCGGTCGCCGGCGTCGAAGGCGACGATCCTGTAGAGAATTTCCTCGAATCCGGGGCGTTCGCGCAGCGCTGAGAGCAGCAGGGCCTGAGCATCCGGCGGGAGGATGACTTCAGTGTCGGGTCCGTTCGTCGCATCGGCCATGGGTTACCCTTTCAGTTGATCTGATGCGTCGTACCGGTCGTGGGGTTGTATTCAAGGTACTTCCCGCTCGGCGTGCCGAGATAGCCGCGATACTCCGGATTGCCGGCGGCGTCGGCATTGATGCCGTTGATGTCTGCGCTCGAGAAATTGTCGCTGTTGTAGCTGTCCTGGGCCGGGTCGGAGGTGCGCACGGGCCCATTTGGTCCGACGACGGAGTAGTCGCCATGGGTGTGATAATCGCCGACCACCGTCGCGCCCGGGGGGGCGGAGATGGCATGCGGGTTGAAACCGGTACCGGTCCCGCCCGAGGGATTCGTGTAGCCATAGGTGCCGTCGGGGTTTCGGTAGACAAGCCCCCCATATTCACGGTTGTCCGCGATCGACTGCGGATTGGCGGCGTCAAGTGCCGCCTTGGCCGCTTCTTCCTGGGTGGCGAAGCTTTGGGCGGAAGGCCCGCCAGCCACCGGCGCGCCAGCGGCTCCACCGGCACCGGTACCGCTGCCACCGCCACCTCCGCCACCTCCGCCGCCAGGGATCAGCACGGTGAAACAGCCCAGGGCGATGGTGCCGCCATGGGCGGTCGGATCACCCATGCGCGCGGCGGGCAGCCCGCCGACGAGCACCGTCGGTGCCCCCATCGCGATCATGTCGGGCGGGCCGACGCAGACCGCCATGTCGGTGACGCGCGCCTGCGGCAGGCATTGGGTCAGCACCGGGAAACAGCCCAGCATGATCGGGCCGCCGACATGGGGGACGGGTCCGGTGAACATCGGACAGACATGCATGTCGGTGATGCGTGCGGCTGGCGGCATCGGCTCCCGTCCGAGGGACAGAAAGAAGGTCATGCATCACGTCATGCGGGCCACGCCGATTGCAAACGGACCGAAGGCCGGACGGGCCCGCAACCGTGATCTGGATCACCATGAACAGAATTCAGCCTCTCCGGTCAAGCCGGCTTGACGGCGGGAAGTGCCGCTCGCACGCCGCGCCTGCAGTGATGCCGCCCAAGGTGCATCGTCGCTCCGCCCGCACCTCAAGCAGCCAGCGCTCAGAGGCAGTGAATAGCGAGGCTTTCCACCGGCTTGCCCTGGGCGTCGATGCTGGTCACGCCCAGCCGGTTGCGGCCCAGCGCGAAGAACATGCCGAGCCGCGGCGGGGTGGCCCTCGGCATCGGATCGACCGACTGCGGCTCGGGGTTACCCATCCGTTCGACCAGCGTATCGAGACCGACCTTGCCCGTTACCAGATGGGCGATCAGCAGGCCGCGGAAGCTGGCACCGCGCCTGGGCTCGCGAAGCTCGAAGCTCGCGATTTCCTCGCGCCCCGCCGCGTGATAGAGCCCGTAGAATTCGGTTTCGGACTGAAGCTCGAAGACGGTACCGAGCATATCGCCGACCCGCTCGTGCCTGCAGTTTTCCAGCCGGGCGCCGAGACGCAGAAAGCGGTCGAGTTCCTCATAGGGGCTCATCACGGACCTCCTCCCGCCGGCGGGTGGTGCGTGTCCCAGCGGTTCTCGTAGAAATGCGAGTAGTAATCGTTGTAATTCTCATGCGTCGTGCTCGTGGTTTCATGCTGCCCGATCTGCTGTCCTATCTGATGTGCCGCCTGTTCGTCGGTGATGGTACCGGCGTCGGCCTGATCGGCAATGCGCTGATATTCGTTGGTTCGAGTTCCTGAAATCCCGATATCCGGCCCGCCTGCATCCTGTATTTCACCACGGACCCGGGCATTGTTGAGCGTCGCGCGGCCTTCGCCGTCGAGCTGATGGTCGCGGTTGGCGGTCACGTATTCATCGCGCGTATGACCGGCCATCGGCGTGTAGTCGTTGGCCTGAACCGCGTGGCCGGCCTCATGCGACAGCGAGCGGACGTAATCGGTCGGGTTCGCGCGGTGGGCGCTGTCGATGGTGATCGTCTTGGTAGAGCGATTGGTAGAACTGCCGCCACCGGCCGGGCCGTCGACGATGGTCCAGCCGTCTGCCTGCAGTTCGCGGAGTTGCCGGCTGAGCGTGGGTGACATCGCGATGAGATCGCCGATGCTCGGGCCGGCACCGCCCCCCCCGGCA
>RFIR01000020.1 GCA_003695135.1 Alphaproteobacteria bacterium
GGCATTCACCCCCGAGGATATTTGAAAACCGGAAAAGAGGCAGGCGGGGCCGGGTTGTCGCTGGTTGCGAACCCAGTGCCCGCAGGGTGCGCATTCATGGCGCACCCTAGATGATCCCGGCCGGCGCCCCGGCGGTCAGACCGCCGCGCGGCGGCTTTCCTCGACATAGATCTCGCGCAGGCGCCGCGCGACCGGCCCCGGCTTGCCGTCGCCGAGTTCCACCCCGTCGATGGCCACCACCGGCATCACGAAGGCCGAGGCCGAGGTGGAAAAGGCTTCCGCCGCCTCTTGCGCCTCGGCCACGGTGAAGGGGCGTTCCTCCACCTTGATCTGCGCCTCGCCCGCCAGCCGCATCACCGCGGCGCGGGTGATGCCGTGCAGGATGTCGTGGGACAGCCCGCGGGTGACCAGCACGCCATCGCGCGTCACGATCCAGGCGTTGTTGGAGGTGCCTTCGGTCACGAGCCCGTCCTCCACGAGCCAGGCATCGCCGCAGCCCTGCTCCTTCGCCGCCATCTTGGCCAGCGAGGAATAGAGCAGCTGCACGGTCTTGATGTCGCGCCGGCCCCAGCGCTGATCGGGCCAGGTGATCACCCGCACGCCGGTCGCCGCCAGCGGGTTGGCGATCAGCGGCTTGGACTGGGTGAACATCACCAGGCTGGGCTGCATGTCAACACCCCAGGCAAAATCGCGCTCCGCCGCGCCGCGGGAAACCTGAAGGTATACGAGTCCCTCGACCACATCGTTCAGCCGCACCAGCTCGCGATGGATTTCCAGCAGCGCCGCCTCGTCGGCCGGGGCGGGCATGGAGAGTTCGCGAAGCGAGCGCGCCAGCCGCTTCATGTGGCCGGCGAAGTCGATCAGGCGCCCGTCAAGCACCGACGTCACCTCATAGACCGCATCGGCAAACAGGAAGCCGCGATCGAAGATCGAGATGCAGGCCTCGTCCTCGGCGACGAAGCTGCCATTGACATAGACGGTTCGCGTCATTCTCTCATCCCCACAATGCGCGCTCGGCCGGGTGGACCAGGCTCTGTTCGTAGCGCAGCGCATGCGCGCGGTCCCGCGCCAAGAGGAGCGGGCCGTCGAGATCGACCACCCGCGCGCCCTGCGCCACCAGAAGCGCCGGCGCCATCGCCAGCGAGCTGCCCAGCATGCAGCCCACCATGATGCCGAACCCCGCGGCTTCGGCCGCCGCGCGCAGCGCCAGCGCCTCGGTCAGTCCGCCGGTCTTGTCGAGCTTGATGTTGATCATGTCGTACTTGCCGGCGAGATCGGGCAGCGAGGCGCGGTCATGGCAGGATTCGTCGGCGCAGAGCGGGATGGGTTTCGGCGCCTCGCGCAGGAACGCGTCCTCGCCGGCCGGCAGCGGCTGCTCGATCATCGCCACACCGATTTCGGGCAGCTCCTCGGCCATGCGCATCAGGATCCCCGGCGTCCAGCTTTCATTGGCGTCGACGATGATCTGCGCGCCCGGCGCACCCTCGCGCACCGCGCGCAGCCGGTCGAGATCGCCCGCCCCGCCCAGCTTGATCTTCAGAAGCGGCCGGTGGCGGTTCTCCGCGGCCTTGGCGCGCATCGCATCCGGGCTGTCGAGCGAGAGCGTGAAGGCGGTGGTGACCGGTTCCGGCGCGGCCAGCCCGGCCAGCTGCCAGGCGGGGCGGCCCTCGGCCTTGGCCTCCCAGTCCCACAGCGCGCAGTCCACCGCGTTGCGGGCTGCACCGGCGGGCAGCAGGCCCTGCAGAGCCGCGCGGTCGAACTCGGCCGGCAGCCCCTCGATCTGGGCGGTGACGCTGTCGAGGCTTTCGCCATAGCGGGCATAGGGCACGCATTCGGCCCGGCCGGTGACGCCGTCGCGCTCCACCGTGACCGTGAGCACCTGCGCCTCGGTACGGGTGCCGCGCGAGATGGTGAAGGCGCCGTCTATGGGAAAGCTCTCGGCGGTGACGGTCAGCTTCATGGCAGGGCCTCGACCAGCCGCCCGGCGCCCTGGCGGAAGGGATCGACCGTCGGCAGACCCAGCCGTTTCTCGGTCGCCGCGAGATAGTCGAGCGCCTCCGCCTCGCCCATCCGCGCGGTGTTGACCGAAACGCCGATGCAGCGCGCCTGCGGGTTGACCATCCGCGCGACGTGCTCGGCGGTCTCGCGCAGCGCCTCCAGGCTGGGCAGCGGCCGGCCGGGAAGCCCGCGCATGTGCTCGCGCGTCGGCTCGTGGCACAGCACCATGGCGTCGGGCTGGCCGCCATGGACAAGTGCCATCGTCACCCCGGAGAAGGAGGGGTGATAGAGGCTGCCCTGCCCCTCGATCAGGTCCCAGTGATCCTCATCCGCCGCCGGGCTGAGCTGTTCCACCGCCCCGGCCATGAAATCGGCCACCACCGCATCGAGCGGAATGCCCGAGCCGGTGATCAGGATGCCGGTCTGGCCGGTGGCGCGGAAGCTCGCCTTCATGCCGCGGGCAAGCATCTCGCGTTCGATGGCGAGCGCCGTGTACATCTTGCCGCAGGAACAGTCGGTGCCCATCGGCAACAGCCGCTTGCCCGGCCGCTTCTCGCCGGTGGCGATGGGAAAGCGGCCAACCGGCAGGCGCACATCGTGCAGGTTGCGCCCCAGATCCGCGGCCCTGCCGGCCAGATCCGCCTCGTCCCGCAATAGGTTGTGCAGGCCGGCGGCGAGATCGAGCCCGGCATCGAGCGCCTCCATCAGAACCGTCTTCCAGGCCGGCGAGATCACCCCGCCGCGATTGGCCACGCCGATGACCAGAGTCTTCGCCCCCGCCGCGGCGGCCTCGGCCACGCCCATCTCGGGCAGGCCCATATCGGCATTGCAGCCCGGCAGGCGCAGCTGGCCGATGGCCGCATCGGGCCGCCAGTCGCGAATGCCCTGCGCCACCTTGGCCGCCAGCGCGTCCGGCGCATCGCCGAGAAACAACAGATAAGGCTGTTCAATCATGCGTCTCTCCCTGCCGGCTCGTCCCCGGATCGCGCCTGACTGGCACGGGCCGTGGCGAAGTGTCTTGCGAAAACTTGCGGGAATCACGTCATCCTTGCGAATTTCTTCGACGATCTGGAGAATGTGCGCAAGTTTCTTTGATACCAGACCGCCGCCGGCGCAGAAGCCGCGATTCGCCATTTTCCGGTTTGCCAAATATCCTCGGGGGTGAATGCCGCGCAAGCGGCAGAGGGGGCAGAC
>RFIR01000208.1 GCA_003695135.1 Alphaproteobacteria bacterium
GGGCGTGGTCCACGAGATCGCCGACCGGGTGATGGTGTTCTATGCCGGGCGGGTGGTCGAGGAAGGCCCGGTGGCCGAGCTCTTCGCCGCCCCCCGCCACCCCTATACGCGCGGGCTGCTCGACAGCGCGCCGCGCCCCGGGCGGCGCGAGCGGCTGCGCGCAATCGAGGGCGCGGTGCCCAACCCGCTGCACCTGCCGCCGGGCTGCGCCTTCGCCCCGCGCTGCCCGCTGGCCGAGCCCGCCTGCCGCGAATGCGTCCCGGTGCTGGAGGAGACCGGAGCGGGGCGCCGGGCGGCCTGCCGCAACTGGCGGAAGGTGGCATGAGCGCGCTTCTCGAGGTCGAGGGGCTGGGCAAGACCTTCAGCCTGTCCGCCGGCGCCTTCGGGCTTGGCCGCCGGTATCTGCGCGCTGTCGATGGCGTCAGCTTCCGGCTCGAACGCGGCGAGGTGCTGGGGCTGGTTGGCGAATCCGGCTCGGGCAAGAGCACGCTGGGGCGCTGCGTGCTGCGGCTGATTGAGCCCTCCGAAGGCCATGTGCGCTTTGACGGCGTCGAGGTCACCGGGCTCGGCCCCGGGTCGCTGCGCCGCCTGCGCCGGCGCATGCAGATCGTGTTCCAGGACCCCTATTCCTCGCTCGACCCGCGCAAGTCGGTGCGCGAGATCCTGCGCGAGGCCCGCCGCATCCACCGCCTGCCGGCGGGCGATGCCGCGCTCGCCGAGACGCTGGCCCGGGTCGGGCTTGAGGCCGATCACCTGCCCCGTTATCCGCATGAATTCTCCGGCGGCCAGCGCCAGCGCATCGGCATTGCCCGCGCGCTGGCGGTGGGGCCGGATTTCATCGTCGCCGACGAGCCGGTCTCGGCGCTCGACGTCTCGATCCAGGCCCAGATCATCAACCTGCTCGCCGATCTGAAATCCGAGCTCGACCTTGCCATGCTGTTCATCGGCCACGACCTCGCGGTGATCGAGCATGTCTCGGACCGGGTGATGGTGCTCTATCTCGGCCGGGTGATGGAAATCGCCCCGGTCGAACGCATCTATGCCCAGCCCCGCCACCCCTATACCGAGGCGCTGCTCTCGGCCGCCCCGCAGATCGACGGGCAGGGGCGCAGGCGCATCATCCTGAAGGGCGAGCAGCCCAGCCCCGCCAACCCGCCATCGGGCTGCGTGTTCCGCACCCGCTGCCCCTATGCCCTGCCCGATTGCGCCGTCGCCATCCCGCCATTGAGCGAGATCGCGCCGGGGCATTTCAGGGCCTGCATCCGCGACGACGTACCGTGAGGGAGAGCCCGATGAAGATCGCCACCTGGATGACCACGCCCCATCTGCAGCATGCCGAGATCGCCCATGACTGCGGATTTTCAAACATCGTGCTCGATATCGAGCACGGCAGTTTCGATCTCGGCGCGCTCGACATGTTCATCGGCTTTCTCAAGGCGAGAGGCATCGGCGTGCATGCCAAGGTGCTCGGCCCGTCGATGGAGGCGGTGCAGCAGGCGCTCGATTTCGGCGCCGATTCGGTGATCATCCCCCATATCGAGGGCGCCGCTCATGCCGAGGCGGTCTGCGCCTGCGCCAAGTATCCGCCGCTGGGCAAGCGCAGCTTCGCCGGCGGGCGCTGCATGGGGTTCCAGCGCCAGAGCGACGACTACTTCCCGGCCGAGAACGCCCGCACCCGCTGCTGGCCGATGTGCGAGACCGCCGGCGCGCTGGAGGAGATCGAGGCCATCCTCGCCCTGCCCACCGTGGACGGCATCTTCCTCGGCCCATCGGACCTGTCGCTGTCGCGCGGCCGGCCCAACTATCACTTCACCGAGGCCGATCGCGAGGACATCGCGCAAGTGGCCGCGGCCTGCAAGGCGGCGGGCAAGGAATGGGTGATGCCGGGCTGGCGGGCCGACGAGCGGGAATTCGTGCGCGGGCTGCCGCTCAAGCCGGTGATGATGGTGGTCGGGCCCCAGCTGGGGCTGATCCGCGCCGCCTTCGAGGGGCTCGCCGGGGCGCTGAAGGCCGAAGGGCTGCGCTGAGCCGCTGCGCCCCGCTAGGGGCTCAGGGTCGTGCTCAAGCCTCCGGCGATTCCGCCCGGCCCGCCTCGGCCAGCACCGCGCGCGCCACCTCCAGATGGTCGTGGTTGATGTAGTCGAGCCCGGCTTCGACGAAGCTGCGGAACACCGCCGGGCTGCGGCCTTCATAGAAGGCCATCACCTCCATGCCCGCGGCCCGCGCCGCGGCAACCACGCCGGGGCGCAGCTCGCCCGGTACCAGCTCCACGATCGAGGCGCCATGGACCGAGCGCGCCACCGAGACATTGCGGGCGATGGTCAGGGTGACCATGTGGCGCATCTCCGGCGCGGCGCGGCGCATGCCGGCACGCATCTCGGCCTCGAAGGAGAAGGTGAAGCAGCGATCCATCATGCCGGAGTCGCGAATGATGGCGGCGGCGCGGTCGGGATCGCACCACTTGATCTCGACATAGGCGCCGGCTCGGCCGCGCAACGCATCGAGATAGGCGTCGAGCCGTGGCACGCGCTGGCCCTCGAATTCCGGTGCGAACCAGCGCCCGGCATCGAGCGCGTCGATCTCGGCGCTGGTCATCAGGTCGATCGGTCCCGCCCCGTCGGTGGTGCGGTCGAGCATGCGGTCATGCAGGACATAGAGCACGCCATCGGCGCTTTCGCGCACATCGAGCTCGATCAGATCGGCGCCCCCCTCCAGCGCCGCCTCGGCCGCGGCGAAGGTGTTTTCCGGCGCCACCAGCGAGGCGCCGCGATGGCAGACGAGTTTCGGTGTCATGCTGGGACTCCCGCCGATTGCTGCTGGACGAATGGCCAACCACGAGCGCCAACCGCGACCCGGGTCAAGTCAGGGAGACGCGATAGACACATGCCTCGCCCGGGCCACAGCCCGGGCGGCGCCCGACCCTCCCCCCGGGAGGGCGCATTGCAACGCCGATCAAGGGCGGAGCCGGCTGGCATGATTGTACCGGGATCACGACCCCCACCGTCTTGCCGCCCCCTCCCAGGGTCGGGCGCCGCCCGTGCCGGCGGCCGGTTCCGCAGGTCGCCCCTTGCACGGTGACGCGGACGAGCCATCCCTCACAACCGCGCCGGCAGCCAGGTGGCCAGCCCCGGCCACAGCGCCACCAGCCCCAGCACCATCAGCTGCAGAATCACGAAGGGGATCACGCCGCGATAGATGTCGGCGGTCGCCACCTCCCCGGGCGCCACGCCGCGCAGATAGAACAGCGCAAAGCCGAAGGGCGGGGTCAGGAAACTGGTCTGCAGGTTGAGCCCCATCAGCACCGCGATCCAGACCGGGTGGAACAGCGCCGCACCCGAGGCGTCGTTGAAGGTGAACAGCACCGGTGCCATGATCGGCGTGACCACGAACACGATCTCGAGAAAGTCGAGAAAGAAGCCCAGCAGGAACATCACCAGCATCACCGCGCCCAGCGCCGTCCACGGCCCGCCGGGCAGGGCGTCGAAGAAGGCATGGATCGTTGCCTCGCCGCCCAGCCCGCGGAAGGAGAGGTTGAAGACCTGCGCGCCGATATAGATGGTGAAGACCATGGCGGTCATGCGGGTGGTGGCGCGCATGGCGTGCGCGAGCACCGAGATCCCGCCCGATCCGGCGGCCAGACAGCGGGCGAGGGCCGAGACCAGCCCCCAGCCGATCATCACGATCCCCAGCCCGGCGACAACCATGCCGATGCGGTCGGTCGGGGGTATCGTCTCGCGGACCACGCGCAGATCGAAGATCAGCCCCGCCGCGACCACGATGGCGGTTCCGGCCAGCGCGGCGAGCTGCGGCGCCGGCCCGCGCGCCGATAGGCGCACCCCGGCCAGCAGCAGCGCCCCGCCCGCGCCGATCGCCGCCGCCTCGGTCGGCGTGGCCACACCGAACAGGATCGAGCCCAGCACCGCGACGATCAGCAGGAGCGGCGGCATCAGCACCAGAATCAGATGCACCGCCCCCGGCGCCTCCTCCAGCCGCTCGGCCGGCGGCGCGGCCTCGGGGCGCAGCGCGGCGACGATGGCGGTATAGGCGATGTAGAGCACGACCAGCGCCAGCCCCGGCACCAGCGCGCCGGTGAACACGTCGCCCACCGACATCGGCTCGGGCGCCCAGTCGCCCGCCGCGCGCCGCGCCTCGAGATAGGCGTTCGACAGCACATCGGCGAGGATGATCAGCACGATGGAAGGCGGGATGATCTGGCCCAGCGTGCCGGAGGCGGCGATGATGCCGGTGGCCAGCCGCTTGTCGTAGCGATGGGCGAGCATCGCCGGCAGCGAGATCAGCCCCATCGCCACCACGGTGGCGCCGACGATGCCGGTTGAGGCCGCGAGCAGCATGCCGACGATGGCCACCGAAAAGCCCAGGCCGCCGGGAAGCCGGCCGAAGAGCCGGGCCATCGAGGTCAGAAGCTCGCTGGCCACCCCGCTGCGCTCCATCACCACGCCCATGAAGATGAAGAGCGGCACCGCGACCAGCACCTCGTTGGTCTCGTCCATCAGCCCGAACAGCCGCCCGAACAGCGCCTGCAGGAAGCCGATATCGCCGGTGGCGAAGAAGCCGACCTTCGCCCAGGCGCCGAGCAGCGCGAAGATCAGCCCGGTGCCGGCGAGGGTGAAGGCCACGGGAAAGCCGCACAGAAGCAGGATCACCGCGGCGGGAAACATCAAGAGATCAAGGTGGCCCGCAATCAGGCTCATGGCGCGGGGCGGAAGGGCGGGGTGTCGGAAAGACCAGCCAGCCGCAGCCCGGCCTTGATGGCGATCGAGACCGCCTGCAGCCCGATCAGCACCGCGAAGACCAGGATCGAGGTCTTGAGGAGGTAGCGGAAGGGCAGCCCGTCGGGTTCGATCGAGCCCTCCAGCGTCATCCAGGACATGCGCAGATTGGGCCAGGCCGACCAGGCGATCAGCGCGCAGAGCGGCAGGATGAACAGGAGCGCGCCGGCCAGATCGACGACGTCCTGCGCGCGTCTTCCGGTGCGGGCGCGAAAGATGTCGACCCGCACATGCTGGTCATAGAGCAGCGCATAGGCCGCGCCCAGCATGATGGTCAGCCCGTGCAGGTAGACGATGCCTTCCTGCAGCCAGATCGAGGGGATGCCGAAGAGATCGGAGGTCGAGAACACATAGCGCGCGGCGACCACCACCAGCTGCATCAGCACCATGGCCAGCACGCCCCAGGCCACCAGACGGCCGGTGACCTCGTTCAGCGCATCGACGAGAAGGGCGAACCCGCGCAGCATCCCGTCGCGGCGGGCCGGCCATGCGCGGCCGGCCCGCCCCTCCGAGCCCTCAGACCCCCCAGACCGCGGCGCGGTCGGCATACATCCGGCCTTCGAGGTACTTGCCGCAGACCGCGCATTTGCGCACGTAATCGAAATAGGCCGCGTGGATCTTCTCGGAGGCCGGATCGCCCTTGGGATAGGCCTCGATCACCTCCTTGGCCGCCACGCCCATCGCCGCCACCACATCGGGCGGGAAGGGCGAGGGGATCGTGCCCGCCTTGATCATCTGATCGAGCACCACGGCGTTGTTGTAGGCAAAGGCGGCGGTGGTCTCCTCGGCCTGGGCCAGCGACGCGCTGCGGATGATCGCCTGATGGGCCGGGCTGAGCGAGTTCCACACTTCGAGATTGACGATGCATTCCAGAAGCGCGCCCGGCTCGTGCGGCGAGGGCATGTAGTAATGCGGCGCCACCTTGCCCAGCCCCAGCGCCAGATCGTTCCACGGCCCGACGAATTCGGCGGCGTCGACCACGCCCGATTGCAGGGCGGGAAAGATCTCCGGCGGCGGCAGGTTGACGGTCGAGACGCCGATCTTCTGCATCACCGCGCCGCCCAGCCCGGCGATGCGCATCTTCAGCCCCTGCAGATCGTCGAGCGAGTTGATCGGCTTCTTGAACCAGCCGCCGGCCTGCGCCATCGAGCCGCCGCAGGGGAAGGGCTTGAGGTTGAAGGGGGCATAGATCTCGTCCCACAGCGCCTGCCCGCCGCCATGCTGGATCCAGCCCGACAGCTCCGATTGCGACAGGCCATAGGGCATGGCGGTGAAATACATCGTCGCCCGGATCTTGGAGGCGGCGAAATAGGGCGCGGTGTGGCCGAGATCGGCGACGCCGGTACCGACCGCATCGTTGACCCCGAAGGGCGGCACCAGCTCGCCGCCGCCGAAATACTGGATGTCGAGCTCGCCGCCCGTCATCTCGGTGATGCGGCCCGCCAGCCGCTCGGCCGCCTGCCCGACCCCGGGAAATCCGCGCGGGAAGGTGCCGACCAGCTTCAGCACCCGCTTGTTCTGGGCAATGGCCGGCGTGGCCAGCGTCACCGCACCGGCCAGAGCCCCGCCCCTCAGCAAATCGCGTCTGTCCATTGCTTCCTCCCTGATCCGAAGTCACCCGCGCGCCCGTCGCGCCGCCGGAACGTGACGACGGGCCGGAGCCTTGCCCGGGTGACAGTTAAGCGCGTGGGCAGGCCGAATGGAACCGAAATCCACATCCGCGCCCGTCAGCCACGGCAATTCCGGCGCGTTGCGGCTCAGAGGCGCCGGCCGGTTTCGGGATCGAAGAAATGCGCATCCTCGGCCCGGATCGCGATACCGACCTGACCCGAGGGGGCGGGCTGCTCGGCATCCTGGGCGATGGTGATGTCCTGATCGCCCAGCCGGCCATGCACCAGCCGCGTGGCGCCGAGCTCCTCGAGCACATTGACCTCGATCGCCAGCCCCTCGCCATCCCCGCCCAGATGGATCCGCTCCGGCCGCACGCCCAGCCGCACCGGGCCGGGCCGGACCCCGTTCAGCGCCAGACGCTGGCCGGAGATCGTGAGCCCGTCCGGCGTTGCCTCGCAATCGATCAGGTTCATCGGCGGCGCACCGATGAAGCTGGCCACGAAGGTCGATGCGGGCCGGCTGTAGACCTCGTGCGGGGTGCCGATCTGTTCCACCTGGCCGCCATTCAGCACCACGATGCGGTCGGCCAGCGTCATCGCCTCGACCTGATCGTGGGTGACATAGATCGCCGCGGTGCCCAGCCGGCGCTGCAGCTTCTTGATCTCCAGCCGCATCTGGTTGCGCAGCTTGGCGTCGAGATTCGAAAGCGGCTCGTCGAACAGGAAGATCGCCGGATCGCGCACGATGGCGCGCCCCATGGCCACGCGCTGGCGCTGGCCGCCGGATAGCTGGCTGGGCTTGCGGTCGAGAAACTCGGCGATCTGCAGAAGCTCGCCCGCCGCCTGCACCTTGCGCTCGATCTCCGCCCTCGGTGTGCCGCGGTTCTTCAGCCCGTAGGCGAGGTTCTTGCGCACGGTCATGTGCGGGTAGAGCGCGTAGTTCTGGAACACCATGGCGATGTTGCGCTCGGCCGGCTCCAGATCGTTGACCACGCGCCCGGCCAGCTCGATCTCGCCCTTCGTCACGCTTTCCAGCCCCGCCACCATGCGCAGCAGCGTGGACTTGCCGCAACCGGACGGGCCGACGAAGACGATCAGCTCGCCATCCTCGACATCGACCGAGACGCCCTTCACGGCCTCGGCCCCGTTGGGATAGCGCTTGAATACCTCCCTGATCCTGAGCGTGGTCATTTTTCCTGCTCCACCAGCCCCTTGATGAACATGCGCTGGAAGATCACGATCACCAGCGCCGGGGGCAGCATCGCCAGCACCGCCATGGCCAGGGCCTCGTTGTATTTCGGTATGTCGGCGCCGATCATGATCTGCATGATCTGCTTGATGCCGCGCACCAGGGTGAAATAGCGCTCGTCGGTGGTCATCAGCGTCGGCCACAGATACTGGTTCCAGCCGACGACGAACATGATGATGAAGATCGCCGCCATCATGGTGCGCGACAGCGGCACCAGGATGTCCCAGAAGAACTGCATCGGGCCGGCGCCGTCGATGCGCGCGGCCTCCAGCAGCTCGTTGGGCACCGACTTGAAGAACTGGCGGAAGAAGAAGGTGCCGGTGGCCGAGGCGATCAGGGGCAGGATCAGCCCGGTATAGGTGTTGAGCAGCCCCAGTTGCTGGACCACCTCGTAGGAGGGCAGGATGCGCACCTCCAGCGGCAGCAGCAGGGTCAGGAAGATGATCCAGAAGCTGACCGTGGCCAGCGGAAAGCGGAAATAGACGATGGCATAGGCGGCGAGCATCGAGATGACGATCTTGCCGACCGCGAAGCCGATGCCGAGGATGAAGCTGTTTTCCGTCATCAGCCAGCCGGTGACCTCGCCGGTGAAGCCGCCCTGCTGGGTCAGCACCGTCTCGTAGGTCTCGAGGAACTTGCCGCCCCAGCCCAGCTGCATGCCGTATTTGTGGATCAGCACATGGTCATAGGTCGAGGTGGTGAAGGCGACCACCAGCGGCCCCATCATCAACAGGACCCCGATGATCAGCACGATGTGGTCATAGATGGCGTTTCGCTTCATGGCCGGGTCCTAGTTGTAGTGCACGCGGCGTTCGATCAGCCGGAACTGGGCGATGGTCAGCACCAGCACCA
>RFIR01000209.1 GCA_003695135.1 Alphaproteobacteria bacterium
GATGAAATCGGCCTCATGAGGGGCGCCGACCAGCACGGTGACCAGCCCCAGCGCCGCCGGCGCCTCCAGATTGCGGGGATCGTCCTCGAACATCGCGGCACGGAAGGGATCGAGGCCGTCGCGGGCGAAGACCCGCTCGAACGCCTCGCGCCGCGGCTTGGGGACAAAGCCGGCATCCTCGATGCCATAGAGCGCATCGAACACCGCGCCCAGCCCCAGCGCCGCGGTCACCCGCTCCGCATGCCGGCGCGAGCCGTTGGTATAGACGATGCGGCGCCCGGGCAGGGTGTCGATCGCGGCATGCAGCACCGGGTCGGGCTTCAGCCGCGACAGGTCGATCTCGTGCACCTCGTCCAGAAAGGGCTGCGGGTCGATGCCGTAATTCTCGATCAGCCCGGCCAGCGTGGTGCCGTGGTTGCGCCAGAAGGTATCGCGCATGTGATCGGCGGTCTCGCGGTCCAGCCCGAACTCGCGCATGACATAGGCCGTCATCCGCGCCTCGATCTGGTCGAAGAGGCGGATCTCGGGCGGGTAGAGCGTGTTGTCGAGATCGAACACCCAGGTCTCGACATGGCGGAAATCCCGGTGCATGGCCTCAGTGGTAGCGCGGGTCCGGTGAAAGGTCCATGAAGCAGATCACACCGGCCGCCACGAAAAGGGCGCCCGCCCCGGAGGGCGGACGCCAGTCGTGATGCAGGCGCCGGTCAGATGATGACGTCGGCCGCGTTGAACTGGGCGGTGGTGAAATTCTCCACCAGCACATGGCCGCCGCCCAGCCCGGTCAGATCGATCAGCAGCCCGCCGGGAATATCGCTGGCCAGCGCCGACAGCTCGGCGAAGTTGGCAAAGCCGTAGTCCTGGAAGTCGAGCTGATCGGTGTTGTTGGCGAAGTCGGTGACGGTGTCGAAGCCGTTGGCGCGCTCGAAGACGAAGGTATCGGCCCCGCCGCCGCCGGTCAGCAGGTCATTGCCGGTGCCGCCGTTCAGCACGTCCTGGGTGGCGCCGCCATCGAGGCTGTCGTCGCCGCTGCCGCCGAAGAGCGTGTCGCGCCCGGCATCGCCACGCAGCACGTCGTCATCGGACCCGCCGAAGAGCTGGTCGCGCCCCGCGCCACCGCTCAGCTGGTCGTCGCCGGTGCCGCCGCGCAGCTCGTCATCGTTCTCGTTGCCGTCCAGCCGGTCGTTGCCGATGCCGCCGAACAGGGTATCGTTGCCCAGATCGCCGATCAGCTGATCGTCGCCGGCATCGCCGCGCAGCACGTCGTCATCCTCGTCGCCATCGACGAGGTCGTCGCCCTGGCCGCCGGAGAGGTCGTCGTTCCCGGTGCCGCCGAACAGCCGGTCGTCGCTGGTGCCGGTAACCATGCGGTCCGCGCCGGCCCCGCCGAACACCTGGCCGTTGTTCGAGCCGGTGCGGCCAAGGAAGCTGTCATTCTCGCCGCCCAGAACCACGTCGCCGGTCATCGAGCCGGTATTGACCACCGTCTCGCTGCCCGCGCCGCCGAGGACTGCAAAGCCGGGCGAGGCGATGGAGCCATGGTTGAACAGCTTCATGGTCTCGCCGGCGAGCGAGGCCATGTTGACCCCGTGCGAGGCGCTGTTGGCAACATCGACGGTCCCGGTATTGACCAGGCTGTCGCCATTGTTCAGCAGCTCCACCCCGTTGGCCGTGCTCGTCGTCGTGCTGATCGAGCCGTGATTGACCACCCGGCCGCCCTGCATCGCCACGCCCTCGTCGAGGCTCGCGATCGCACCGTCATTGATGACGAGGTTGTTGCCCGCGCCGGCGGTGCCAACATCGATGCCGTCGACATCACTGGTGATCGTTCCGCGATTGACGACAAGGTTGTTGCCGCCCTCGACGTCCATGCCGTCCGACGCGGCGTCGATATTGCCATCGTTCTGGATGCGGTTGCTGCCGGTTCCCTCGACATCCACGGCGGTCGATGCGCTGAGCATGTCGCCGGTATTGACGATCTTGTTCGACCCGGCGTTGACATCCACCGCATTCTGGCTGGCATTGATGGTGCCGGAGTTGGACAGCGACATCCCGCCCGCCTGCACCCGGATACCGTCGATGCCGGCCGTGATCTCGCCGGAGTTGGTGATGCGGTTGGCAACGCCCGCATTGATGGCCACGCCATCGGTGCCGGCGGTGATCTTGTTGTTGTTGACCACGCTGTTGTTGCCGGCGCCGAGAACCACGGCCTGCCCGCCGGCGCTGATGGTGCCGTCATTGGTGATGCTGTTGCCGGCCTCGCCCATGAACACGCCCAGTGAGGTCGCGGTAATGGTGCCGGTGTTCACCAGCTGATGCGTGCCGCCGGAGAGGTTGATGGCATCGCTGCGGGCCTGGATCGAGCCGGTATTGGTGATGACGAAGCTGTCGGAAACGGCGTTGAGCGCGGTAATGCCGTCCTGATCGGCCGAAAGCACGCCGGAATTGGTCACCGTCACATTGGCGCCGAAGATGTCGAGCCCGTCCGCATCGGCATTGACGGTGCCGGTATTCACGAATACCGAGTTGCTGTTCGTACCATCGATATTGCTGAGGCGAACGCCGTCCACCGCGCTGTTGATCGTGCCATTGTTGAAGATCTGGCTGTTGCCGTCGGAGGCATCTATGCCCTCGCCGGAGCCGGAATTGATGGTGCCGTTGTTGGTCACCGTATGCCCGGTCAGGTCGAGGAAGATGCCGCCGCTGTTGGCGGTGATCACGCCGTCATTGGTGATCTCGCTGTCCGATCCGATGACGTTGATGCCGTTCTGCTGGGCGACGATGCCGCCCTGGGTGCCGATGGCGATCTCGCTGTTGGCATTCATCTCGATGGCGTGGCTGTCATCGGAAATCACGTAGCCGTCGATCAGCCCGGTGATGTTGCTGGCAGTCAGGTTGAGGCCGTGAAAGCCGGCGCCATCGGCGGCCAGAAAGAAGCCGTCGCGGATCAGAACCGTGTCGCCGGAGCTGTTCACGGTCAGGGCATGGGCGCCGGTGACGTTTGTCGAAGAGGGGATGCGTACGGTCATGGTCGTGCTCTCTCTGTCAGTTGCGAGGGGTGTCGTTTCGCGACATTCAAGCTATCGCGGGGCTGACGGTTGCCAGTGATTGCGGTCACTCCGTGGCAGGGGGGTGGAATTTTTCCTGCCCGGATCCGCCGAATCCGGCCCCTGGCCGTGCGCTGGCGCACAGACGGCTATGATCCCGCGCACATCCGGGTTAGGGAAAGGCCATGCCGCATCTCTTCATCGACTATGCCGCCGGGCTCGAGGCGTATCTGGACATGGGTGCCTTCTGCGCCGCGCTGCGCGATGCGCTGGCCGGCACTGGGGTGTTTTCGCCCGACGGCATCCGCGTGCGCGCCCATCGCGCCGATCACGCGGTGATCGCCGACGGGGCCGAGCCCTATGGCTACATCGACATGATCCTGCGCATCGGCGCGGGGCGGGAGGCGGCGCTGCGCGAGCGGGTTGCAGAGGAAATCTATGCCGCCGCCGAGCGCGAGGTGGCCGCGCATTGCGCCGCGCTGCCGGTGATGCTGAGCCTCGAGGTGCAGGAGATCGCGGCGCGCTTCTCCGTCAAGCGTCTCAACACCGTGCGCAGCCGCATCGATGCACGGGGCGGGAGGTGAGGCGTGGCGGTATCGGGACACGTCGACGCC
>RFIR01000210.1 GCA_003695135.1 Alphaproteobacteria bacterium
GGCGGCGGCGGCGGGCGGGGCGCAGGCGCTGGGGCGGGGGACCGGCCGGATCGAGACCGGCGCGCCGGCCGACCTTCTGGCGCTCGACGGCGCGCATCCCGATCTGGCCGGGCGGTCGGGTGACACCATCCTCGACAGCTTCGTCTTTGCCGGGGGGCGGGCAATGGTGCGCGAGGTCTGGGCGGCGGGACGCCATGTGGTGCGCGAGGGGCGCCACATTGCCCGCGAGACCCTCGTCGCCGGGTATCGCCGTGCCCTCGCCGATCTGACCGGGGCGCCGTGAACGCGCGCTCCGGCACCGGATGGCGCGCGGTGCGCGACGAGGTCCGCCGCCGCATCGCCTCGGGCAAATGGGGTCCCGGTCAGCTCATTCCGGGCGAGAGCGCGCTGGCGCGCGAATTCGGCTGCGCGCGCGCCACGGTCAACCGGGCGCTGCGCGAGCTTGCCGCGGACGGGCTGTTGTGCCGCAAGCGGCGGGTGGGCACGCGGGTGGCCGCCAGCCCCGAGCGCCGGGCGATCCTGCGCATTCCGCTGATCCGCGAGGAGATTGCCGCGCTGGGCCTCGGCTATTCCTACCGGCTGATCACCCGTGAAAGGCGGGTGCCGCCCGAAGCGATCCGCGCCGGTCTGGAGCTGCCAGCGGGCGTTGCCGCGCTGTCGGTGCAGGCGCTGCATCTGGGCGACGGGACGCCCTGCGTGCTGGAGGATCGCTGGGTCGATCTGCGCACCGTGCCGGCCATCGCCGAGGCGGATCTGGCGCAGGTTTCGGCCAATGAATGGCTGGTGCGCAACGTGCCGCTGGCCGAGGGTCGGATCGCGATCCTCGCCCTTGCCGCCGATGCCGGGGTGGCGGCCCGTTTGGGCTGCGCGCCGGGCAGCGCGCTGATCGCCATCGAGCGGCAGACCCAGATCGAGGCGGGTCCGGTGACGGTGGCGCGTCTGACCTACCGCCCGGGCCACCGCATCGAGAGCACGATATAGTGGCATGCCGGACGGCGCGGGCGATACGATGATGGGAGCGCACCGGCGCTGTCAGCTTGAGGCGCGGGATCGTCGCAAGAGGATCGGGCGGAACAAGATCGGCCAGACCCGGGCGTTCTGTCTGGACGCTGCGAAATTATGGGGCCGGTGCCGTTGCAGGCGGATGCCCGGAATGCTCAAGGTCTTGCAGGGATCATGATCGCGCGCGCGTAAAATAATTTGAAGAGACCCCTGCAAAACCCGGATGCAGACAGGCATCCTGAATGTGTCAGTTTTCAAACCAATCAAATCTGCGCGCGCATTAAATAATTAGAAAATAAATTTGCAATCAATATTTTACAATTAACAGTGAAAACAAGAAAAACGCACGTGGCGCCACAATTTCGTGGCGCCAACGCGGAACGCTCGGGTCTAACTGGTTGAGTTTTGCAGGGATCTCTAGAAAATAATTCCCCAATCAATATTTAACAAACAGGTGAAAATCATGGATAATCGCCGCCGGCGCCGCATTTCGCGGCGCCCAGGTGAAGCGACAGGGTCTGGCCAGTGGAGTTTTGCAGTACTCTTTTCCAATCAATACTTACCAATCAACAGTGAAAGCAAGAGGAACGCATGTGGCGCCGCATTTCGCGGTGCCCGAGCGCGACGCCCGGGCCTGGCAGGCCGAGCAAAACCTTGGGCGCTTCGGCCATCAACCCCCGTCCGGGTTCTGCCGGAATCTCTTTCGACTGCTTCATGCGCGATCCGGATCACCGGCGGCGGGCGTTTTCGCGCCATCCGATCACATCCGGTATCGCGGACTCGCAGGGCTGCGTTGGCGATGCGCCGCCAACCCCGGCCCCGAGCCCCGGCTACCGGCTGCCGGCGCGGCGGTCCCGGCGGCTCGACATCGGCTGGAAGGCGACGGCGACATGCGCCTCGCAATAGGGTTTGCCGGCCATGGCCGGCAGGCCGCAGAACCAGAATTCCTCGGTGGCCGGATCGCCGATCGGCCATTTGCAGGTCCGTTCGGTCAGCTGCATGAGGCTGAGCTTGCGCGCCTTCTTCTCGACCTCGGCGAGGTTGGCCAGCGCCTCGGCGCTGACCTCCGAAAGCGGCGCGGCGGGCGGCTGCGGCCCGCTCATCGGCACCGGGCGCGGCGGTGCCTCGCGTGCCGTGGCGGGCTCGTCCTCCTGGCTCGCGGGCGGATCGGAAGGCTCGACGGCCGGGCTGGGCGGATCGACGGTCGTTGCCGGGGCCGGCTTGTCCTCGGCCGGCGCGGTGGAGCCGCCGAGATTGCGGTTCGACAGGCCCAGCCGGTGCACCTTGCCGATCACCGCATTTCGCGTCACGCCGCCCAGCGCCTTGGCGATCTGGCTGGCGCTCTTGCCGTCGTTCCACATGGCCTTGAGCTGCTCGACGCGTTCGTCGGTCCAGGACATCGGGCTCTCCGCTTGTGCTCAGGAAGGAAGATATATCTTAGCGCAACACCGCCCAACGACAAGTGCGGCAAAGGGGCCGGCGATTGACAGCCGGTAACGGTTGATGTTTGTTCGCAGCCGCCCCGCCGCCGCCGGCCGCGGGGCAATTGGTCTTGGGCTGCAGGCGGTGGCGGGCTCCTGCATCCCCATATCGTCAACCGGCCGCAAGAGGGACGAGATCCGTGATACCCCCGGTCCTGCCGACCTATGCGCGGGCGCCGCTCGCATTCGAGACGGGCGAAGGCTGCTGGCTGATCACCCGATCGGGCGAGCGCTATCTCGATCTCGGCGCCGGGATCGCGGTGAATGCGCTGGGCCATGCCCATCCCGATCTGGTCGCGGCGCTGGAGGCGCAGGCTCGGCGTCTGTGGCATACCTCCAACCTCTACCAGATCCCCAATCAGGAGGAGCTGGCCCGGCTGCTGGTCGAGGCCACCTTCGCCGACACCATGTTTTTTACCAATTCCGGCACCGAGGCGGTGGAATGCGCGATCAAGATGACGCGCAGGCATTTCAGCCACAACGGCCGGCCGGAGCGGTTCCGCATCATCACCTTCGAGGGCTGTTTCCACGGCCGCTCCACCGGCGCGATCGCGGCCACCAAGGGCGCCAAGATGGTCGAGGGCTTCGGGCCGCTGATGCCGGGCTTCGACCAGGTGCCGCTCAACGACATCGAGGCGGTCCGCGCTGCGGTGGGGCCCGAGACCGCCGCGATCATGATCGAGCCGATCCAGGGCGAGGGCGGCATCCGCGTGGCCGAGCCCGGCTTCCTGCGCGAGCTGCGCGCGCTCTGCGATGCCGAGGGGCTGCTCATGATCCTCGACGAGATCCAGTGCGGGATGGGGCGCACGGGGCGGCTCTTCGCGCATGAAAGGGCCGGAATCGCGCCCGACATCATGGCGGTGGCCAAGGGCATCGGCGGCGGCTTCCCGCTGGGCGCCTGCCTGGCCACCGAGCGGGCCGCCGAGGGCATGACGGTGGGCAGCCATGGTTCGACCTATGGCGGCAATCCGCTGGCCTGCGCGGTGGGCATCGCGGTGATGCGGGCGGTGACCGCGCCGGGCTTTCTCGACCGGGTCAGCCGGGTGGCGGGGCATCTGCGTCAGCGGCTGGAAGGGCTGGTTGCCGGCCATCCGCGCGTCTTCGCCGAGCTGCGCGGCGAGGGGCTGATGCTGGGCCTGCGCTGCCTGCCGCCGGTGGCCGAGGTGATCCGCGCGGCCTATGACGCACATGTGATCGTGGTGCCCGCAGGGGACAATGTCGCCCGGCTGCTGCCGCCGCTGACCATCACCGAGGCCGAGATCGACGAGGGCGTCGCCCGGCTCGACCGGGCCGCCGGCGCGCTGGAAGCGGCGATGGAGCGCGCGACGTGACCCGCCATTTTCTCGATCTCGACCGCATCGAGGCGGGCGAGCTGCACGCGATACTGCGCCGCTCGGCCGAGATGAAGGCGGCGCGTCAGGGCCGGCCCCGCGGGGCGCCGGACGACGATCCCTGCCTTGCCGGCCGGGTGGTGGCGCTGATCTTCGAGAAGCCGTCGACCCGCACCCGGGTCAGCTTCGAGGTCGGCATCCGCCAACTGGGCGGCGAGCCGCTGGTGCTGGCCGGTCGCGATCTGCAGCTGGGCCATGGCGAGGCGATCTCGGACACCGCACGGGTGCTGTCGCGCTATGTCGATGCGATCATGATCCGCACCTTCGAGCGGGCGGCGCTGGAGGAGCTGGCCGCGCATGCCACCGTGCCGGTGATCAACGGGCTGACCAACCAGTCGCATCCCTGCCAGATCATGGCCGACGTGATGACCTATCAGGAACATCGCGGCCCGATCGCCGGGCGCAAGGTGGTCTGGGCCGGCGACGGCAACAACGTCTTCAACAGCTTCGTGCATGCCGCCGCCCGCTTCGGCTTCGATCTGACCTTCAGCGGGCCGGAGACGCTCGACCCCGACCCGGCGGTGCTGGCCTGGGCCGAGGCCGAGGGCGCGCCGGTGCGCATCGAGCGCGATCCCGCCCGCGCGGTGGCCGGCGCCGATCTGGTGGTGACCGATGCCTGGCTGTCGATGCACGACCCGCAGGAGGCGCGCGAGCGGCGCCACAACCAGCTTCAGCCCTATCGCGTGGATGCCGCGCTGATGGCGCGGGCGAAGCCGGATGCGCTGTTCATGCACTGCCTGCCCGCCCATCGCGGCGAGGAGGCGACCGACGAGGTGATGGACGGGCCGCATTCGGTGATCTTTGACGAGGCCGAAAACCGCCTGCATGCGCAAAAGGGCATCCTGCGCTGGTGCCTGGGCCTGTGACGCGCTAGCGGAACGGTGGCGCATCGCCGGGGCGGTGACGCGATGGCGGATCATGGTTGAAAACCGGGCGGGCAGGCGCATCTGCATCATTCATGCCGGCATGCCGAAGACCGGGTCCTCGGCGCTGCAGTCCTTTCTCGCCCGCGGCGCGCGGCGGCTGCGGCGGCGCGGCATGCTCTATCCGCGCACAGGGCTGACATGGAGCTCGCCGCCCGCCGCCATGACGTGCTGATCCTTTCGAGCGAGGCGATCAGCGGTATCGTGTTCTATCATTACCGGCTGAAGCTGGTGGAGCATTTCCGCCAGCGCGGCTACGCGATCCATCTGGTGCTCTATCTGCGCGATTCGCCGGAATTCCTGAACGCGGCCTATCAGCAGAACACCCGGATGATGCGCGAGGCGCGATCGTTTCACGACTATGTCGCCTTCACCGCGCTGGGTTCGGGCGGCCCGCGCCCGGTGCTGCGGCTGACGGGCCGGCTCGACGACCGGCTGCGCGCGGCGGGACGGCTGCACTTCCGGCCCTATGACGCGGCGCTGCGCGAGAAGGGGATCGAACAGGATTTCGTCGATCTGCTCAACACCGTCTGCCGCGACGAAGGCACGGCGACTGCAGACGCTCCCCTGTCGGTGCGGGACGTCGCCACCCCGCGTCGTCTCAATGAAGGCTGCGGCCCTTTGCAGATCGAGGTCTCGCGGCGGATCGCCGCCGCGCTGCTGGAGCGTTATCCGCGCCGCCTGCTGGTGCAGGCCTCGCATGGTCAGAGCCATGCCGACCAGGTGGCGCGCGGCATCCGGCGCGCCGGCATCCGAGAGCCGTCCTACTGGGGCTTCGGGCCCGAGCTCTATCACCGGGTGCGCGAGGCGCTGGCGGAGGAGAACGAACGCTTCGCACAGGCCGTCTGGGAGCGGAGCTGGGACGCGATCTTTCCGCCGCGCCCCGACGAGAGGCTGGTCTCGAACGATCTGGTTGACGCCGGGACCGACGAGATGCGTGCGCTTGCCGACCGGCTTCATGCGCGGATTGCACCGTCAATCGAGGCGAAGGTGGCCCGGCGCGTCGCAAGGCTGAAGCCGTCGGAGCGGTGATCCCTGCGACCTTGCGGCGGGGTCGCGGGCCATAATTCTGCCGCGAGTTGGGGCTAACAACCGGTACGGACCCGTGAAAATCCGCCGGTTGCGGCGCCCGGGCGGGGTGGTCTTGACGATTGCTTCACCCGGGTGTGCGAGTCCTTGCGTGGTTGGGGTGGGCAAACCCGTGGTGAGTGGCGGAGCGTATGATGCCGACCGGTGCACGACTGATGAGCGCGATCCTGCTTGGCCTTGCCATGGCAGGGACGGCGTATATCGCCGTCTACCACCAGCCCAGCATGACCACCTCGCCCCAGCGGCTCTACGGGCTGGCGGCGCTGGTCGGGGCGTTCTTCGGCTGGTCGATGCTGGGGCGCAAAGTCGGCCGCGGCTTCGTGAAGATATCGGGCTGGTCGCTGTCGACCATGGCCAATGCCGGGTTCTGGCTCTTGTTCGTGCTGGCTGCGCGAAGGCTCTATCTGGCGCTGATGGTCGGCCAGCACCGCGGCCATCCGGTCGAGGCGCTGGAGGCGCTGGTCACCCAGATCGGCATCTATGCCGGCTATGCCGCCGACAGCCGGGTGCTGATCGCCGCCGCGCTGGGTGCGCTGATCGCCGGTGCGATCTCGGAATATTGCGACATGATCTGGAACTGACGCCCGCCGCCGACCTTCCGGCCCGAAACGCCACATTCCCGCCGCCGCAACCGGGCGTTTCCCGAAATCGCCCGAATCCGGCGCTTGTGCCCGGCGCAACTTTGCGCCACACGGCCTGACGCGGATCGCGCCGTCGATTCCGCCATGACCGGCACCCTTGGTGCCACGGGCCAGACATCCGACCACTCGGGAGGCCGGAGATGACCTTGCCGATGTTCTTCTATGGCACGCTGCGCGATCCCGACATCCGCCGCATCGTCATCGGACCCCATGCCGATGATCTGCGCGCCGAGCCGGCGGTTCTGCGCGACCATGCGCTGTTTCGGGTGAAGGACGAGGACTATCCGCTGATCCGACCGGTGCCGGGCGGGGAGGTTGCGGGTCTGCTGGTGCATGGCATCGGCGCCGACGACAAGGCGCGCATCGCCTTTTTCGAATGCGATGGCGAGTACGCGCCGCGCCGGGTGGAGGTCGAGACCGCGGCCGGCCCGGCCGAGGCGCTGCTGTGGCAGGATGAGACGCCGGAATATCTCACCGACCAGCCCTGGTCCTTCGAGGCCTGGCAGGAGACGGCCAAGCCGCTCTTCGCCGAGGCGGTGCGCGAGTTCATGGATCATTTCGGCAAGCCGATCCGCACCGACATGGACATCTGGGACGGCATCCTGATCCGGGCCGCGGCGCGGCTGCGCGCGGCGGCAGAACGGCCGGTGCGCAGGCTGCGGAAGGGGTTGGCACGCGCCGATGTGCGCCAGTGCGGGCTCGACCGCCCCTATGCGGCCCATTTCGGCATCGAGGAGCATCGCATCCGCCATCGCCGCTTCGACGGCGGCTGGTCGCCGGAGCTGATGCGCGCGGCCTTCGTCTCGGGCGATGCGGTCACGGTGCTGCCCTATGACCCGGTCCGCGACCGGGTGCTGATGATCGAACAGTGGCGCGCCGGCCCCTGGGCGCGCGGCGATGCGGTGCCCTGGACGCTGGAGGCGATCGCCGGCCGCTGCGACGCGGGCGAGGATGCCGAGACCACCGCCCGGCGCGAGGCGCGGGAGGAGGCGGGGCTGCGGCTGGGCCGGCTGGAGCGGATCGCCGCCTATTACCCCTCGCCCGGCATCATGGCCGAGAACATCACCAGCTATGTCGGCGAGGCCGAGCTGGACGGGGAAGACGGCATTCACGGCCTGGACGGCGAGAACGAGGACATCCGCGCCTTCGCCGTCTCCTTCGATCGCGCGATGGAAGCGGTCGCCGATGGCGAGGTCAACAACGCGCCGCTGCTGATCTCGCTGATCTGGCTCGCGCGCGAACGCGACCGGCTGCGCCGCGAATGGGCGGGCAGCCGCGCTTGAAGCCCCCTCGCCCCCGGCGTAAGTTCGGGGCCGTTTCAATCGACGAGGGGGGTGGCGCGCATGACCCGGATATACAAGGATCTGCCCGAGGCGGTGGGCCATACCCCGCTGATCCGGCTCAACAAGGTCTCCGAGGCCACGGGCTGCGAGATCCTCGGCAAGGCGGAGTTTCTCAATCCCGGCCAGTCGGTGAAGGACCGCGCCGCGCTGGGCATCATCCGCGATGCGGTGGCACGCGGCACGCTGCGCCCCGGCGGGACCATCGTCGAGGGCACGGCGGGCAATACCGGCATCGGGCTGGCCCTGGTGGGCGCGGCGATGGGGTTTCGCACCGTCATCGTCATCCCCCAGACCCAGAGCCAGGAAAAGAAGGACATGATCCGGCTGGCTGGCGCCGAGCTGGTCGAGGTTCCGGCGGTCCCCTACCGCAACCCCAACAACTATGTGAAATATTCCGCCCGGCTGGCCGAGCGTCTGGCGCAGAGCGAACCCAACGGGGCGATCTGGGCCAACCAGTTCGACAATGTCGCCAACCGTCAGGCCCATGCCGAGACCACCGCGCCCGAGATCTGGGAGCAGACGGGCGGCAGGATCGACGGCTTCATCTGCGCGGTCGGCTCGGGCGGCACGCTGGCCGGGGTGGCGATGGGGCTGCGGGCGCGCTCGAAATCGGTGAAGATCGGGCTGGCCGATCCCGAGGGCGCGGCACTTTACAATTACTACGCCCATGGCGAGCTGAAGGCGGAGGGCTCCTCGATCACCGAAGGGATCGGCCAGGGGCGGATCACCGCCAATCTGGAGGGGCTGAGCGTCGACATGCCCTATCGCATCCCCGACAGCGAGGCGCTGCCCTACATCTTCGACCTGCTGAGCGAGGAGGGGCTGTGCGTCGGCGGCTCGTCGGGCATCAACATCGCCGGGGCGGTGCGCATGGCGCGCGACATGGGGCCGGGGCACACCATCGTCACGGTGCTGTGCGATTACGGCACGCGCTATCAGTCGCGCCTGTTCAACCCTGCCTTCCTGCGCGAGCGCAACCTGCCGGTTCCCGAATGGCTGGAGCGGGCGCCACGCGATCTGCCCAGCGTCTTCGAGGATGTATGAACCGGTGCGCCGCCGCGGCGGGTGAGACCGGCATGATCCGGCTTGCCGCGGCCTGTCTGATCTGGTTCGCGCTGGCGCTTGCCGCGATCGCCGAGGCGTCGCTTGCCAATCTCGAGCAACTGCAGGCGGAGTGGGACGCCACGGCCAGGCGCGTCGAGACCGTTCTCGGCCAGGGCTGGGTTTCCACCGCCAGGCTGGAAGAGCTGCGCAACGAACTCGCCCGGCAACGCGACGAGGCCAGCAAGCTCAATGCCGCCGCCATTGCCATCGCCAGGCCCTTGCGCGACCGGCTCGATGCGCTTGGCCCGGCGCCGGCCGACGGTGCGATCGAGGCGCCGGAGATCGCGAGGCTGCGCGAGGAACTGACCCGGCAGATCGCCCAGGCCGAGGTTCCCGTCAAGGCGACCGAAACCGCCTTGCGCCGCGCCGAGGACCTGATCGCCCGCATCGACAAGAAGGCCCGCGAGCGCTTCCGCGACGAGTTGCTCAGGCTCAACCCCTCGCCGCTGTCGCCCTCGGCCATCGTTCGTGCGGCCGAGGATTTCGCCACCCGGATCGACAGCATCGTTGCCGATGCGGTCACCGGCGTGCAGCGCGGCGATTCGCGCCGTCTGCCGGCGCTGCTGCTCGCGCTGGCCGGCATCGTCATTCTCGTCGCCGTGCGGCGGCGCATCATCGCCTGGATCGAAAACCGGCTGGCGCAGGGCCTTGCCGAGGAGGCGGGCCGCGCACGCTTCGCCGCCTTCTTCGGCGCGCTGGCGCTGAGCGTGTCCTGGCTGGTCATTCCCGGGGCCGGCATGGCGCTGATCCTGCTGGCGCTGGAGACCTCGGGCGCCGCCTTCGGGTCCGCCGCGCCGGTCATCGACGACATCGGCTGGCTGGCGCTGTGCCTCGTCGGGGCGGTCTGGCTCGCCGAGACCCTGTTCGGCGGCAATCCGGTGATGCAGCGCCATTTCGCCCTGAGACCCAAGGCCGAACGGGTGGCCCGGCGGATGACCCTGCTGCTGGGGCTGGTGGCGGGTCTCGATTTGCTGGTGATGCGGGGCGCGATGTCGGGCTGGCTGACGCTGCGCACGCTCTCGGTGCTCAATCTCGCGCTGCTGGTGATCGGCGGCATCGCCCTTCACCGGCTCGGCACGGCGCTGCTGCGGGTGCCCGAGCCCGAACCGGCGACGGTCACCGGGGAAGAGGGCGAGGAAGAACAGGCCGAGCCCGATCCGCGCATCGTTCTGGGCCGCGCGATCCGCCGGGTCGCGGTCGGTGTCATGCATCTGGCCGCCATAGCCGCGCCGATACTGGCGGCGATCGGTTTCTATGCGCTGTCGCGGCAGATTTTCTATCCGGTGCTGTTCACCACCGCGCTCCTGGGCGTCGGCATCGTGATCGTGGCGCTCGTCTCCGAGGCGGTGAACGCGGCGACCGAAGGCAGGCCGGGGCGGCTGCAGCTGCTGCCGGTGCTGGCGGGATTCGTGCTGGCGATCGTCTCGCTGCCGCCGCTGGCCCTGGTCTGGGGAGCGCGGGAAAGCGATCTGGCCGAGACCTGGCGCATGCTGGTGGAGGGGGTCTCGATCGGCGAGGCGCGTATCAGCCCGGCCGATTTCCTCGTTTTCCTGATCATATTCTCCATCGGCTACGCGCTGACCCGGCTGATCAAGAGCCTGCTGCGCGTCACCGTTCTGCCGCAGACCAGGCTCGATCCCGGCGGGCAGAAGGCGGTGGTATCGATCGTGGGCTATGTCGGCATCGTGGTCGCGGCGCTGGTCGCGATCTCGGCTGCGGGGCTCAACCTGTCCAACCTCGCCATCGTCGCCGGTGCGCTGTCGGTCGGCATTGGCTTCGGGCTGCAGACGGTGGTGTCGAACTTCGTCGCCGGGCTGATCCTGCTGATCGAGCGCCCGATCAAGGAAGGCGACTGGATCAAGGTCGGCGAGATCGAGGGCACGGTGCGGCGCATCTCGGTGCGCTCGACGGTGATCCAGACCTTCGACCGCGCTGTCGTCACGGTGCCGAACGCCGATTTCATGACCTCCTCGGTGCTCAACCGCACCCACAGCTCCAACATGGGCCGGGTGGTGATCCGGGTCGGCGTGGCCTATGGCAGCGATACGCGCGAGGTGGCGCGGATCCTGCAGGAGGTGGCCGGCGAGTGCTCGCTGCTGCTGCGCCGCCCGGCGCCCAAGGCGGTGTTCACCGGCTTCGGCGCCGATTCGCTCGATTTCGCGGTCTATTGCTATCTGCGCGACGTCAACACCACCCTCGACGCCAGCAGCGACATTCATCACCGCATCGCCGAACGTTTCGCGGCCGAGGGCATCGAGATCCCGTTTGCCCAGCGCGACGTGCATCTGCGCAACGTCGCCGAGCTTGGCGAGGCGCTGCGCGGCAGCACCGGCCGGAGCACCAGGCGCGGATAGAGCGCCGTCACAACCGCTGCGAGTCGCCCAGAACGAAGCGGCGCACCTCTTCGGTGGAGAGATCGAGCCGGCAGTCCCACACATGGCTGGCATGGTCGTGCTCGTCATCGCAGTGATAGCGGATCATGCGCACGCCGTCCGGATAGGCATCGGTGAGAAAGCGCAGCTCCTGCGGGCGGTTGAACTCGTCGGCCTCATAGGCAAAGACCAGCGCACGCATCCGCCTTGCCTCCAGCATCCGCCTGACCATGCGCGGTCGCGCCTCGCCCCGCCATTCGGGGCGCTCTCGCGCATCGGCGCGGGTTCCGGCGAAGGCCGGCGCATAGGCGATGATGCCGCCGAGACGCCCCATCCAGTCGCGCGCCATCATCAGCGAGGTCCAGCCGCCGGCCGAATGCCCGGCAAGGAACAGCCGTTCGGGCCGCACGCCGGCGGCGAGGAACATCTCGATGGCATCGGCCACCTCCTCCATGCGCCACAGCACATAGCGTTCGGGCTGCTGGGGCGGGGTGCGCAGCGCGACCCGGGAGCACAGATACCAGATATAGACGCCATCCCGCGTCAGGGCGCGCAGCGAGGGCGGCACGTCATTGCCCGGCGCGCTGCAGTTTTCCTCCTCCTGGCTGTTGGAGGTGCCGTGGCTGTAGATCACCACCGTCGCGCGGGCCGGATCGGGCAGGGCGAAGTCGGGGATGGTCTCATAGGGCTTGTTGCGCTTGGGCAGGCTGCCGGGGTGATCGTCGGTAAAGCCCGAGAGCGTGGCCTTGATGCGGCCCTGAAACGGCATGTTGGAGCCGGTTTCGGCCCATGCGCCATGCGCAAGGGCGAGGGCGAGCAGCAGGGAAGCGACCGCGCGCATCATCGGTTCAGCCCGGCAAAGCCGCCGCCCTCGGCAACCGATCGCAGAAGCAGCGAGACGCGCCAGCTGCCCGGGTCGGCCTCGGCGATCCTCTCCATCACCGCCAGCACCGTGTCCAGGCCGGCGGCATCGGCGGCGTGCATCGGTCCGCCGCGCCAGCGCGGATAGCCGAAGCCGAGCATCTCCACCACATCGATGTCGCGCGGCTTCTCGGCAATGCCTTCGGCGAGGATCGCCGCGCCCTCATTGGCCATCACCGCCAGCAGCCCGGCCTGAATCTCGCCCGCGCCGATGGGCCGGCGGGTGATGCCGAGCCGGGCCGATTCGGCCTCGATCAACGCCGCGACCTCCGGATCGGGCTGCGGGGTGCGATCGCCTTCGGCATAGCGGTACCAGCCCCTGCCGTTGCGCTGGCCCTCGCGGCCGGCCTCGAAGACCATGTCCGGGATGCGGCTGTAGCGCATCTTCGGATCGCGCTTCGCGGCGAGGCGCTGACGGCGGGCATAGCCGATCTGATGCCCGGCGAGATCGACCATCTCGAAAAACCCCATCGGCCAGCCGAAATCGCGCATCGCCGCGTCGATCTCCCAGGGCAGGGCGCCATCCTCCAGCATGTAGGTCAAAAGCCTTCCATAGGCCTGCAGGATGCGGTTGCCGATGAAGCCGTCGCAGACCCCGCAGAGCACCGGCGTCTTGCCCAGCCGCCGGGCGAGCGCGAAGGCGGTGGCGAGGCTTTCGGCCGAGCTTTGGGCCGTGCGCACCACCTCGACCAGCCGCATCACATGGGCGGGTGAGAAGAAATGCATGCCGACCACGCGGTCCCGCCCCGGCACGCCGGCGGTGAATTCGGCCGGGTCGATATAGGAGGTGTTGGAGGCGAGCAGCGCCTCCTTCCCCATCACCCGGCCCAGCCGGTCGAACACCTCTGCCTTGACAGCGACATCCTCGAACACCGCCTCGATGGCGGCATCGGCTGCGCCGGCCGCGTCGAATTCGGCCGTGGTGTGCAGCGCCCCGCGCCGCCGTTCGGCCTCGGCCGCGTCGATCAGCCCGCGAC
>RFIR01000211.1 GCA_003695135.1 Alphaproteobacteria bacterium
ATCGTGTCGATTGCCCAGGGCGTGCATCACGGGCTGAAGGCCGCCGACACGCTATCCGAACAGGGTATTAGCGCCGAAGTGGTCGATCTGCGCTCACTGGTGCCGCTGGACCGCGACACGGTTCGCGCCAGCGTCGCCAAGACCGGGCGGCTCATCGTGGTGGACGAGGATTATCACAGCTATGGCGTCTCGGGCGAGATCATCGCCACCGTGACCGAAAGCAATTTTGCCGATCTCAAGGCGCCACCTAGGCGGATCGCCTACCCGGATGTGCCGATCCCCTTCGCCCGCGTGATGGAGCGGTTCTGCCTGCCGAATGCAGACAAGATCGTTGCCGCCGCGCGCGAGATTTGCGGGGCGCCGGCGCCCGCCTGACGCCAGGCCGACACGTCGAGAACCGAACCGCCACCCTGTTTCAACAGGGTGGCCCCAGCAGGAGTGCGCAGAATGGCAACCGATATTACCATACCATCCGATCTGTGGGACGGGGACGAGGAATGCGTCGTCACCGCCTGGCTGGCCAGCGATGGCGGCAAGGTCACCGAGGGGGCGTTGATTGCTGAGATCATGACCGCCAAGGTCCAGTACGAGATCACAGCACCAGCGACCGGAACCCTGCACATCGTCAAGGCGCAGGACGAGGTCGCCGCCAAGGGCGACGTGATCGGGACGATCACATGAGCGCGGCGACGGCATCCGGTCCGACCGTCGTGCCGCTGCGCGGGGTGCGGGGCATGATCGCCGACAAGATGAGCGCCTCGTTGCGCGAAGCGGCGCAGTTGACCCACCACGCCCGCGCCGACATGACCGCGCTTCTTGCCGCCAAGGCGCAGATGAAGGATCAGGGCGTCGCGCTCTCGGTCGAGGATCTGATGATGGCGGCGGTCGTGCGCACCCTGCGCAACCACCCCGGGATCAACGGCACCGTGCAGGGGCGCGAAGTTCATCTGTCCGAGACCGTCGATCTGAGCGTGGCGATCGCATTGCCTGGCAACCTGTTGGTGGCGCCGGCGATCTTCGGGGCCGAACGGCTGGATCCGCCTGGGTTGCGCAAGGCCCGGCGCGATCTGATCGCGCGGGCGCAAATCAACAAGCTGACAGTGCCCGAGATGACCGGCGGTACCTTTACCATCTCCAATCTCGGGCTCAGCCGGGTCGAGCAATTCACGCCGATCATCAACACCCCCCAGATCGCCATTCTGGGTATAGGCCGCACTGTCGAAACCGCGGTGCGCGCGGGCGACGGGCTGGCCTGGAAACCCTTTGCCGGGTTGTCGCTGACATTCGACCACCGCGCCATAGACGGCGCCCCGGCAGCCGCATTCCTGACCGATCTTTGCGAAACCATCGAGGGGTTCACGCCATGATCGTGACGCCATTCTCCAGCGCGGAACACGGGATCGCCCGCGAGGCGGCTCTGTTGCGAGATGGCCGGCCCGCCCTTCTGCTCTGGCAGGCGGAAGAACCGGCGCTGGTTCTGCCCGCTGCGCTGGCCCGGCGGCAGGATGTCCGCCCCGCCCGGGCGCGGGCGGCGCGGGCGGGCTGGCCGACGGCCAGGCGGGGCTCTGGCGGCGGGATCGTTCCGCAGGGACCGTCCACCCTGAACCTGGCAATGATATCGCCTGTCGCACAAGGTTTCACGCTTGAAGACGGCTACAACATGATCTGCGGAGCCTTGATCGAGGCGCTGAGCCGTTTCGACATCACCGCATCCACAGGGTCGAAGCCCGACGCCTTCTGCGATGGAGCATGGAACATACTTGCCGAGGGTCGAAAGCTTGCGGGGACAGCGCAAAGATGGCGCGCAACTCCGCAGGGCCCGATCCTGCTGGCTCATGCGGCCGTGCTGATCCATCGGCCGGAATCGACACTCTGGCCCACGCTGCGCGACCTGTCGGACGCGGCCTTTTCGGATCAGCCGCCAATCGATGCGGACGCACATGTCGCCCTCGCCGATCTGTTGCCGGGGCGGATGAACCCGGATGCCTTTTCCGGCGCCGTGCTCCGGGCCGCGGAGGAGCGGCTCGTTGCACTCGGTGCGCGGGAGAAAGACGCGGCCTAGCCGCACCAGCCAACCAAGATGGGAGGAGGACCCATGACGATCAGATTTCACCGATTGAGCCAGTCGAGGGAGGATCGCGCAGGCATGAGCCGTCGCATGTTCCTGATGACGACCACATTGGCCGGCATCACGACTGGCACGCTGCTTGGACGCGCGTCGCTTGCGCAAGGCGCCGGGTTGGGTGAGGCCGAAAGCGCGCGTCTGTTGCGCATGGTCCAGGACATTTATCCGCATCCCGATCTGCTGCAGATCGCGCATTACCAGGCCATTGTTGACGCGGTCGTCAGCAACGCCGATGACGACGCCTTTGCGGCGCTGCAGGACGGGCTGGCCCGGATCGAGGCCAAGGCCCAGGAACTTTTCGGTGTTCCCTATACCGATATCGAAGACCCGGATGCCCGCGAAGGGCTTCTGCGTCACTTCCAGAACGAGGGCTTTTTCCAGAACGTGCGCTGGACCGCCTATTTCGGGATCTACAACAACAAGGAGATCTGGCCGCTCTTTGGCTACGAGGGCTCGTCGGTCGAATATGGCGGCTATATCAACCGCGGCTTTTCCGACATCACGTTCGTTCCGCCGGGGCCAACGCTCGAGGAGCGTTTGGCCGAAGTCCAGAAGTAGGGGAGAAGACCGATGGCAAAATTTGATCTCAATGACGACAGCGTCGCGGTCATCATCGGCTCCGGCGCAGGCGGCGGCACGCTCGCCAACGAACTGGCGCAAAGGGGCATCAAGTCGGTCGTGCTGGAGGCCGGCAAGCGCTTCGGTCTGGAGGACATCGAGAACGACGAATGGGCGATGTTCCAGAAGATCTCGTGGCTCGACAAGCGCTATTCCGGCGGCGGCTGGCATGGCGCGGTGAACCACCCCACCCTGCCGACCTGGATCGTCAAGGGCTATGGCGGCTCGACAATCCACTGGGCCGGGGTGGCGCTACGCTTCAAGGATTTCGAGTTCAAGACCCGGACGACATATGGCGCGATCGATGGCGCAAATGTCGAGGACTGGCCCATCGATCTCGAGGAAATGATCCCGTGGTACGAAAAGGCCGAACTGAAGATGGGCGTGACCGGCAAGACCACCGGCATGCCGCACCTGCCGTGGAACAACGGCTTCAGGGTGCTGGCCGAAGGCTGCCGCCGGACCGGGCGCAGCGATTACCGTTCGGGGCCAATGGCGATCAACTCGGTCGAGCGCGACGGGCGCCCGGCCTGCCAGCAGATCGGCTTCTGCATGCAGGGCTGCGCGATTGGCGCGAAATGGTCCACCATGTACACCGAATTGCCCCGCGCGGAGGAGACCGGCAACTGCGAGGTCCGCACCGAAGCGATGGTTCTGAAGGTCGAACATGACGATGCGGGCAAGGTGAACGCGGTCGTCTACGCCGACAAGGACGGCAACCAGCACCGGCAGAAGGCCCGCATCGTCTGCGTCGCCGGAAACTCGATCGAGAGCCCGCGGCTTCTGCTCAACTCCGCCTCGTCGATGTTCCCCGACGGGCTGGCCAATTCCTCGGGGCAGGTGGGCAAGAACTACATGAACCACACCACCGGCGGCGTCTATGCGGTAATGCCGGAGAAGGTCCACATGTATCGCGGCACCTCGGTGGCCGGGATCGTCGGAGACGAGGTCTATCACGATCCCAAACGCGGCTTTTCGGGGGGCTACTACCTTGAATTCCTGTCGCTCGGCCTGCCGTTCATGGCCGCCTTCCTGGAGCCCGGCAACACCGGCTGGGGGCGCAGCGTGGCGCGGGCGCTGGAGGGCTATGACCGGATGTCGGGGGTGTGGGTTCTTGGCGAGGATCTGGCGCAGGAGCGCAACGCGATCACTCTGCACCCGACGGAAAAGGACCAGTATGGCCTGCCGGTCCCGATCGTCTCCAAGACGCCGCACAACAACGATTATGAAATGACGGCGCATATGTACGAGACTTCTGCCGAAATCTACGAAGCGGTGGGCGCGACGGATGTCTACGAACTGCCCGCCTATCCGGCGACCCACAACATGGGCACCAACCGGATGCATGCCGACCCCGACAAGGGGGTGGTCAATGCCTATGGGCAGGCGCATGACATCGCCAATCTCTTCGTCTCCGACGGCAGCCAGTTCACCTCGTCGGCGGCGTGCAACCCGACCCTGACGATCGTGGCGCTGGCCATCCGTCAGGCCGAGTACATCGCGCAGGAGATGAACGCCCGCAACATCTGAGGTGACAAAGCCTCGTCTCCGGAAAACGGCCGGGCCTTCGGGCTCGGCCGTATTTGTGTCATCCCGCGTGCGGTAACGCCATCTTGACCGACCGCCACGGGCCGAAGCCAAACCGGAGCGCGCAGCGCTCGGGTGCTCGCGTGTTTCGGGAAGCCTGTCGCGGCAGGGCAATTGCAGAGCCTGCGGGGCAGGGGCGCAATGACGAGCCGACGCCGGATTCGAAACCTAGTCCGGCCGGTGCAACCCTTCCGACGCAATCCAGCGGTTGATGGTGGCGCGGCTCTTGCCCAACAACCGGGCGGCCTTGGAGACGTTCCAGTTGGTGCTGTCCAGCGCCTCCCGAAGCTTTGCCCGGGTCATCGCCTTGTTGGTCTGCCCAGTTGGGGCCAGCAAACGTGCCGGAAGATCGACGGTGTTGATGCGTCGGCCATTGCCACAGATCAGCGCCTCGCGCAGCACCGCCAGCATTTCCCGCCGGTTGCCCGGCCAGTGGTAGCCGATCAGGATGTCGCGGGCGCTGTCGGAGATCTCGAGGGCTTCGGCAAAACCTTCGGCAATGACATTGTTCAGAACGGCCTCGCGGTCCCTCTGCGCGATCGGCGGCAATTCTATCACCGCCTGTCCCAGCAAATACAGCAGGTGTCGTCCTATCGCGCCATCCTCTTCGAGCTCGGCCCAGGGCCTGCCCGCAGTAAACAGGATCACGGGCGGCCGCGCTGTCGTTCCGGCCGCCGAGGGGTCGACATCCAGATAGCGCTCGAGAACGGATTGCGCCTCGGGCGACAGGCCTTCGACATTGCGCAAGATCAGGGTCGGCTGGACATCGCCGACCGGGTAATTGCTGATAAACTCAAGGCTGTTCAGGGCCTCGGCAAGATCGGACCTTGTGCCGTTGCGGCCCGCATCGAGGGTCATTCCCAAGGGGGTGACGAGCGCCTGATCTTCCAGAAGGGCGCGCGCAAAATGCTCGGTGCCGACGCCCGGCTGTCCGCAGATGAGCAGCGGCACACGATGCGCAACGAGCTTGCGCGCCCGATCCACCAATGCCGGCAGCCCGCCTCCTTCCGAGATAAGGCGCCCGAGAACCGTGTCCCTGGCGACCCGAGAGGGAAGCCGGGCGCTTGCCTGGTCCATGACGCGCCGCCTGGGCGGCACGGTCACGGGGCCGCGAAGGTTGACCTCGACGCCCTCCAGCTCGGAAATATGCCGGCCCGGCAGGTTCTGATGTTCGGCCGGGCGCGCGCCGTCGCGCCAGAGCTGCAGATGCGATATGACGGTACCGTCCTCGTCGCAGGCAACGAGAGACTCGAACGTGCGCCGGGACCGGGGATCGCGCGAAATCACCCGCCCGGTCAGCTTGTCAGAGTAGAAATTCCGGAAGAGGCGGGTCTGAAACTGCCGCGATGCGCGCCGAACGATCTGTTCGCACAGCACGCGCTCTTCCTCGCGTGTGCGCGCGGAACCAACCAGCGTGATGGTTCCGATCAGATTGTTCTGCGAGTCGTTCAGCGGGGCCGTGCTGCAGCTGAATTCGTGAAAACAGGCGTGGAAATGGTCCGCGCCCCGCACCGTCAGGACGCGCCCGACATGCATCGACATCGCGATGCCGTTCGTCCCCGCCACGCGCTCGTCCCAGACAGCGCCGCGGACCAGTCCGCTTCGATGGAATTCGGCCTCCATGCCTTCCGGCACATAGGACTCGATCACGATACCTTCGGAATCGGCAATCAGGAGACAGTAGCGCGAGCGGCTCGGCAACAGCGCGGTCTTGTCCACCTCGGACACCGCCCCGCCGATCAGCTCGAGAAATCTTTCGTTCCGATAGGCAATCTCGTCGGCTTGCAGCCGCAGGATCGGCGACTTGGTGCCGGACGACAAGCGATGCTTGAGGCGGCTCCGTTCCCGGGAAGACTGGAGCAGATCCTGTACCGAATTCTTACCCAGATAGCCCGACATTGAAAATCCTGTTGGATCCTTCGAAGCTGGAGCGCTGCAAGTTCGCTTGGGAACTGTCGCCGAAATCGCGCGCCAAGTCCAATTCCGATCGCATGCGCCTACTTTTTTGGCATCTCCTCGTATGCCTGCAAGGCGCGGCTCCCATATAC
>RFIR01000212.1 GCA_003695135.1 Alphaproteobacteria bacterium
GTTTGTTCCTGATTTTCATCTATTTGATAAATATTGATTGGGGAATTATTTTCTAATTACTTTACACGTGCGCAGTACACATTGGCAGAAAACGTGTCTCGCCTGGGATGCCCCGTCGCGCCGGGTTTTACAGGGGTCTCTTCTAATTATTTTATGCGCGCGCGATCATGATCCCTGCAAGACCTTGTGCATTCCGGGCATCCGTCTGCATCCGTGTTTTTCTGTAGCTTCTTCCAATCATTTCACGTGCGCGAGGATTTTCGTTTGTCCGTACGGCGCATTCGCCTTCAGGCCGGCAGACCGCCCCCGCCGCCTGCCGGGTGATCACACGCGACGTGACGCTCCTCGACGGCTGCCAGACGATCATCTGCATGGGCCGAAGGGCGCGGATCGTCCGCGCCGCCGACTCCGCTGCCATCGCCTCGATCACGGCACGACGCCGGGCAACGGTCCGTGACCGGGGCGGTCGGGATTGCTCACCTGTCGTAGCAGCCGGCGACGCGGGCCCGCGCGCGAACCAGCGCCAGCACCGTGTCGATGATCGGCGTCGGCAGGTCGAGCATGCGCGCGAGTTCGGCCACCGCGCCGGTCAGCGCGTCGATCTCCATCGGCCGGCCGCGTTCGAGATCCTGCAGCATCGAGGTGCGATGCGCCCCGACCGCCGCGGCGCCGTCAATGCGCTTCTCGACATCGATCGGGAACCGCACGCCCAGCGCCTCGCCCACCGCCTGCGCCTCCAGCATCATTGCCCGCGCCACCGCGCGCAGATCGGGCCTTGTGGCCAGCTGGTCGAGCGTCTCGCCGGTCAGCGCGCTCATCGGGTTGAAGGTGAGGTTGCCCCACAGCTTGATCCAGATCTCGTCGCGGATGCGCGGGCGGACCGGGGCACGGAACCCCGCCGCGCGCAGCGCCTCGGACAGGCGCTGCACCCTTTCGGTCTTCTCGCCCGAGGGCTCGCCCAGCGTGAAGCGGTCGCCATCGAGATGGCGGACCACGCCCGGCTCCTCGATCTCGCAGGCGGGATAGACGACGCAGCCGATGACCTTCTCCGGCGGCAATGCCCGGCTGACCACGCCGCCGGGATCGACCGATTCCAGATGCCGGCCTTCCCACTCCGGACCCATCCCTTGAAAGTACCAGTAGGGCACGCCGTTCATCCCGGTCACGATCGCGGTGTCGGGCCCGATCAGCGGCGCCATGCGCTCGGCCACCCCGGGCAGGGAATGCGCCTTGAGGGTGATGAGGAGGTAATCCTGCGGCCCCAGCGCGGCCGGATCCTCCTCGGCGCGGATATGCGCCACCTCCTCGGCCCCGCCGATCCTGAGCCGCAGCCCGTGGGCGCGGATCGCGGCCAGATGCGGGCCCCGTGCCACCACCGAGACCTCCTGCCCGGCATTGGCGAGCCGGACCGCGAGAAAGCCGCCGATGGCACCGGCGCCGAAGACGCAGATCCTCATGCCGTCATTCCCAGCTTTTCGGCCAGCCCGATGCGCTGCAGCTTGCCGGTTGCACCCTTGGGGATCTCGTCGACGAAACGGATCACCCGCGGCACCTTGAAGGGCGCAAGCCGCTTCGCGGCGAATTCGCGCAGCTCCGCCGCATCGGCCGTGGCGCCCTCGGCCAGCACCACCGCCGCGGCCACCTCCTCGCCCAGCCTGTCATGGGGCAGGGCGAAGGTGACGACCTGGGCCACGGCGGGGTGCTCCATAAGCACGTCGTCGACCTCGCGCGGGGCGATCTTCTCGCCGCCGCGATTGATGATCTCCTTCAGCCGCCCGGTCACGGTCAGATAGCCTTCCGCGTCCATCACGCCCTGATCGCCGGTGCGGAACCAGCCATTGGTGAAGTTCTCCGCATTGGCCTTGGGGTTGTTCAGATAACCCGGCGTGACGTTCTCGCCGCGGATGACGATCTCGCCGGTCCGCCCGGGGGCGAGTATCTCGCCGTTCTCGCCCATCACCGCCACTTCCGGCCCCGCCGCGATGCCCACCGTGCCCGGCTTGCGCGCGCGCGGCGGCAGCGGGTTGGCGGCCATCTGATGGGCGGCCTCGGTCATGCCATAGGCCTCGATCACCGGGCAGCGGAACGTCTCCTCCAGCGCGGCCAGCACCGGCGGCGGCAGCGAGGCGGAGGAAGAGCGGACGAAGCGCAGGCGTGCCCGTTCGACGATCTCGCGGTTGCGCGGTGCGCGGGCGAGGATCGCCTGATGCATGGTCGGCACCGCGGTGTACCAGCTCGGCCGTTCGGATTCGAGCCAGGCGAAGAACTTCAGCGCATCGAAACCCGGCGTGCAGGAGATCGACGCGCCCGCCCAGAGCGAGGCCAGCACCGCCGCGATCAGCCCGTGGATGTGAAAGAGCGGCATGACGTTGAGACAGCGATCGGCCGGGCTCAGGGCCAGGCTCACCGCCACGTTCTCGGCCGAGGCGCAGATGTTGCGCGCGGTCAGGGGCACGATCTTCGGCCGCGAGGTGGTGCCCGAGGTGTGCAGCACCAGCGCGGTATCCTCCGGCCGGTTGCGGGTCGCGGGCGCTTCGGCAAGTGCGGTGCCATCGACGCTCAGCGTGAATTCACCCGCCGCCTCGCCCGCCGACAGCTCGATCACCTGCGCGCCGCAGCGGGCTGCCGCCGCGCGCGCGGGAGTCTCGGCCCCCCGCATGACGATCAGATGCTTCGCCTTGAGGTCGTCGAGATAGAAGGCGAACTCCTCCTCGGTATAGGCGGGGTTGAGCGGTGCGGCGACCGCATGGCTGGCCACCGAGAGAAAGGCCGTGGCCATTTCCGGCCCGTTCGGCAGCACGATGCCGACCGCATCGCCCGGCCCGATGCCTGCCCCGGCCAGCTGGCGCCCGGCGCGGTCGATCTGCGCGGCGAGCCCGGCATAATCGAGCCCGGAGCGGCCGGGCGCGGTCAGGGCAAGCCCGGCATGGCCGGCGATCAGATCGGGAATGGTACGGCGGCGGTCGGTCATCGGCGAATCCTCTGCTCTGCCCTGCGACGCTCTCCCCGCGGGCTTCGCGCCGCGATCCGGTGGCGTCCTGGGTACCCCTGACCCGGAGCGGGAGGCAGATTAAGGGTTTCCCTGCCATTGCCAACGGGGCATGCGGTCGCCTGCGGCACTTGAGGCGAGACGGTCGGAACGCGCTGCCCGATGTGCCGCCCGACGATCAGCGCAAGTCGCATCCAGTTCCATCAACCTCTGCTTCCAAAGCGAAGGCATGCGGACGCCCGGGTGGGCGCGAATGCGCCCGCCATCGGGCGGGCGGGCGCATGCCCGGTTCGCTGCGCTCTCCGGGCGGCGAAGCCAGATTGAACGGGATCTGCTCTATCCTGCCGCGGATGCCGGGCGGGGCCCGCCGATCAGCTCCGCCCCCTTCTCGCCGATCATGATGGTCGCGGCATTGGTGTTGGGGTCGGTGATCGCCGGCATGATCGAGGCGTCGCACACCCGCAGCCCTCCAGCCCGCGCAGCCGCAATCCGGGATCGACCACGCAGCCTGCTTCCGCCCCCATGCGGCAGGTGCCGACCGGGCGCGAGACCCCCGGCGGCCCGCCATAGGCGTGACAGGCATCGGCGAAGATCCGGTTGTCCCCGGCGCGGCGGAAGAAGGGCATCACCCGGTTGCCCGGATCCTCGCTCAGCCGGGCGGCCAGAATGCAGCCCGCCATGCCGGCGCCGATGATGATGTAGCCGAATTCCCCTCTCCGGCTTTCATGGCTGCCCCCGTCCCCTTCCCGCATCGACCCCGTCGATACACCTGCCATAGCTTGTCATTCGAGTCCGATTTCCCTCCGCTTGCCGGGGCCGGGTGCAATGTGGCTTGTAAAGACGCCGGCAGTTCCATTGGATGGGGCGTGCCTCCGGCGCCTGCTCCGATGTCGCCGGCGACCTAACGGACCGGCACCGAAGGGGAAAGCCATGGCGGATACGGGCAACGGCGCGGGGATGCTTGCCGGCAGGACCATCCTGGTCACCGGCTGCGCATCGGGGATCGGCAGGGAGACCGCCGGCACGATCCGGCGCCTCGGCGGCAGGGTGGTTGGCGTCGACCGCAACGAGGCGACCGGCATCGTCGACGACTTCGTGCGGGGCGATCTGTCGACCAGGGAGGGCGTCGACGCGCTGGTCGCCGCCCTGCCCCATGGGCTGAACGGGCTGGCCAACATCGCCGGGCTGCCGCCGACCGCGCCCGCGGCCGAGGTGGTGGCGGTCAATCTCGTCGGTCTGAAATACTTCACCGAACAGATGATCGACAGGCTTGCCGACGGCGCTGCGATCGTGAACCTCGCCTCGCTGGCGGGCTTCGGCTGGCCGCAGGCGGTCGGCCAGATCAGGGCGGCCGCCGAGCTCGATTTCGACGGCATCGACGCCTTCATCGCCGCCCATGGCATCACCAATGAAGGCGGGCGCAGCTACTTCTTCACCAAGGAGGCGCTGGTGGTCTGGACCATGCAGAACCGCTGGACATGGCGCGACCGCGGCATCCGCATGAACGCCGTCTCGCCGGGGCCGGTGGAGACGCCGATCCTGCCCGATTTCATGAAGACCCTCGGCGAGCGCGCGGCCGAGAACAGGCGGGTCATGGACCGGCCGGGACGGCCCGACGACATCGCGCCGGTGGTCGCGTTCCTGATGTCGGACATGGCGAAGTGGATCCGCGGCGCCAACATTCCCGTCGATGGCGGGATGTCGGCGCATTTCCTGTGCGGGATGCACGGTCTCTGACGTGGCCTCCCCGGCACCCGCACCGGGAAACCGGCAACTGGGCCATCCGGGCGGGGCTGTTCGTGCCGATGCGAAGGGGCCGTTTCAGGGCCCGCGGGCGCGTGGTATTCATCCCGACCGGTCGCATCGCGGCGCAATGACAGTGGAGTGACGGCCTTGGAGGCGCGGAAGTTCACCGGCAACTTCACCCAGCAGGAACCGATCCCCGAGGATGCGATCGCCGCGGCGGTGGAGGTGATGCGCTCGGGCCGGCTGCATCGCTATAACGCCGTCCCCGGCGAGGTGCCCGAAGCCGCGCTGCTGGAACGCGAATACGCCGACTGGCAGGGCGCTGGGTTCTGCCTGGCCACCGCTTCAGGCGGCACGGCGCTGCAGATCGCGCTGCGCGCGGCGGGCGTGGGGCCGGGCGACAGGGTGCTGACCAATGCCTTCACGCTCGCACCCGTGCCCGGCGCGATCCACGGCGTCGGTGCCGAACCGGTGCTGGTCGAGATCACCGGGGATCTGGTCATCGACCTCGACGATCTGGCGACCAAGGCGCGCGCGAGCGGCGCGCAGGTGCTGATGCTGTCGCTGATGCGCGGGCACATGCCGGACATGGACCGGGTGATGCAGGTGGCCACCGACTGTGGCCTGACCGTGATCGAGGATTGCGCCCACACCATGGGCGCGCGCTGGAACGGAAGGCTCAGCGGCAGTTTCGGCGCGGCGGGCTGCTTTTCCACCCAGACCTACAAGCACATCAATTCGGGCGAGGGCGGGTTTCTGGTCAGCGAGGATGCCGAGATCATGGCGCGCGCCATCGTCATGTCGGGCTCCTACATGCTCTATGACCGCCACGGCGCGGCGCCGGGGCCGGAGGCCTTCGCCGAAATCCGCTATCAGGTGCCCAACCTGTCGGCGCGGATGGACAATCTGCGCGCGGCGATGCTGCGCCCGCAGCTTCGCCGGCTCGACGAGAACATCGCCCGCTGGAACCGCCGCTGCGGCGCGCTGGAGGAGGTGCTGCGCGCCTGCCCCGTCCTCCGCCTGCCCGACCGGCCGGCCGGCGCGCTCAGGGTGGGCAGCTCCATCCAGTTCCGCCTGCCCGGCATCGACGCCGACGGGGCGGGCCGCTTCCTGTCCGCCTGTGCCGGCCGCGGGGTGGAGCTGAAATGGTTCGGGGGGGCCGAGCCGGCGGGCTATACCTCCAGCCATCACAGCTGGCGCTACATGCGCGCCCAGAGCCTGCCCCGCACCGACGCGATCCTCGCGGAGCTCTTCGACATGCGCATCCCGCTGACCTTCTCGGTGGACGATTGCCGGCTGATCGGCGCGATCATCGCCGAGGAAGCCTCCGCGCTGACGGAGTCCGCCAACTAGAGCGTGTCGTGTTCAATTCGACTCACTTCCGGCGCCAGGGCGAGGACGTGCGACCGCCCGGCGGGGGTATGCGCCCGCCATGGCGCGGGTGGGCGATGCCCTGACGGACGCGCGGACGGGCGCTCGGGTCGGGCTCGGGTCATGTCTGGGGGGAACGGCTCTAGGGTCCAATCAGCCTCGGCAGCGTCATCGAGATCGCCGGAATGAAGGTGACCATCATCAGCGCCGCCAGGATCGCCAGATAGAAGGGCCAGATGGTGCGGATCGCCTGCTCCATCGGCAGCTTGCCGACCACGCAGCCGACGAAAAGGCAGGCGCCGACCGGCGGCGTGCACAGGCCCAGGCCGAGATTCATCATCAGGATCATGCCGAACTGCAACGGATCCATCCCCAGCGCGGTGGCGACGGGCAGGAAGATCGGGGTGGTGATCAGGATCAGCGCCGCCATGTCCATGATCATGCCCAGAAGCAGCAGGGCGGCGTTGATCATCAGCAGGATCAGCACCGGGTCGTCGGTCAGACCTGTCACCAGCGCCACGGTCTTGTCGGGCACGCGGAAGAAGGTCAGCATGTAGGCGAAGGCCCCGGCGCAGGCGATCAGGATCATCACCGTCGCCGTGGTCCGCACCGACTGGATCACCGCGATCTTGAAATTCTCCCAGGTGATGCTGCGATAGACCAGCAGGGTGACCACGAAGGCGTAGATGGTGCCGAAGGCGCCCGATTCGGTGACGGTGAACACGCCCGACAGCACGCCGCCGACGATGATGACGGCGGTGAACAGGCCGGGAATGGCGTTGACGAAGCTGACCGCCAGCGCCGTCCAGCCCGGAAAGGTCTCCGCAGCATAGCCGCGCCGCACCGCGACGACATAGGCGGCCACCGCGAGGCACAGACACATCAGCACGCCGGGGACCACGCCGGCCAGGAACAGCTTGGAGATCGAGATGCCGCCGCCGGCCGCGACGGCGAAGATGATCATGTTGTGGCTGGGCGGGATGATGATGCCGGCCAGCGACGAGGTCACGGTGACGTTGACCGCATAGTCGGGGTCGTAGCCCTTCTCCTTCATCACCGGGATCAGGATCGAGCCCAGCGCCGAGATGTCGGCGACCGCCGAGCCGGAGATGCCGCCGAACAGCATGGAGGAGAACACGTTGACGATGCCCAGCCCGCCGCGGATCGCCCCGACCGCGGCCGAGGCAAACCGGACCAGGCGCATGGCGATGCCGCCATGGAACATCAGCTCGCCGGCGAAGATGAAGAACGGGATCGCCATCAGCGAGAAGATGTTGATACCCGAGATGATGCGCTGGAAGCCGATGACCAGCGGCAGGCCCTCGTGCCAGAAGGCGGCGATGGCCGAAATGCCGAGCGCGAAGGCGACCGGCACCCCGATCGCCACGCAGACGGCGAACAGGCCGAGAAGGACGAGCAACCCCATCGCCCGGCCCTAGACGATCTCGTCGCTGCGCTGGTCGTGACCGAGCGCGAGCCGCAGCAGATGGCCGAGCGAGAACAGCAGGATCAGCCCCCCGCCGATGGTCAGCGGCAGCGACCGCAGGCCTTCGGGCAACTGGATCAGCGGGATCATGGTACTCCACTTGAAGATGGTGAGCTTGGCGCCGAACCACAGCATCAGGAATCCGAACGTGCCCAGCATGAGATCGGTCAGGATGACGAAGACCAGCCGCAGCCATGGCGGCGCCCAGCCTCGCAGCGCGGTCACCGAAAGATGCGTGCTGGCGTGAACGCCCGCGGCGGCGCCGAGGAAGGCGATGACCATCACCAGCAGCAGCGCCACCTGTTCGACCCAGGTCGGGGTCGCGTTCAGCACGTAGCGGCCATAGACGAGCCAGCCGAAGATCACCGTCAGCACCACCAGGGCCACCCCGGTCACCAGCCGGCAGATCGCGGCGAGCGCATCGAGCACCGTATCCATCCACCGGATCGCGACCGGCATCGAATCGATCGGCCTGGCATCGTGCATCTGAGGGACTCCGAAGGAAGGTCCGGCCCGGGGCCCGGGCCGGACGGGCAGTCTGGCGCGCCGCTTACGGCGTCGCCTGGATCAGTTCGACCAGCGGGCGCAGGTCGGGATTGTCGGCCAGGAACTTCTCGTAGACCGGCCCCATCGCGGCCTGGAACGGCGCCTTGTCGGAGATCAGGTTGATCTTGACGCCGGCGGCCTCGACCTTTTCGCGGCTCGCCTTCTCGCGCTCGGCCCACAGCTTGCGCTGCAGCACCGCCGATTCCTCGGCCGCCTCGCGCACCGCCTTCTGCTGCTCGGGTGTCAGCGCGTGGTACACATCGGCATTGATGCAGACGCATTCGGGAATGATCAGGTGCTGGCTGAGCGAGTAGAAGCCCGCCACCTCGAAATGGCCGGTCGATTCATAGGACGGCCAGTTGTTCTCGGCCCCGTCGACGACATGGGTCTTCAGCGCCTGATAGACCTCGGCAAAGGCCATCGGCGAGGGGTTGCCCCCCAGCTGCTGGATCATGCCGGAATAGAGGTCGTTGTTCATCACCCGCACCTTGAGGCCCTTGACATCCTCGGGCGAATTGATCGGGTGATCGGAATTGTAGAACGAACGTGCGCCGGCGTCATACCAGGCCAGCGGCACCAACCCCTTCTTCTCCATGCCGGCGGCGATCATCTTGCCGCCCTCGCCCTCGAGCACGCGGAACATGTGGTCCACGTCCTTGAAGATGAAGGGAAGCGAGACGACGTTGGCCTCCGGCACCACCGGCCCGATCGGGCCGAGATTGAAGTTGCCGATCTCCAGCGCACCGATGCGCACCTGCTCGATGGCGTCGGGCTGGCTGCCGAGCGTGCCGCCATGGAACATCTGTAGCGTGATCTCGCCGCCCGTCTTCTCGGCCACCAGCTCGGCGAACCGGTCCATGGCGATGGTGTTGGGATAGCCCGGCACATGGATGTTCCAGCCGCGCCATTCGGCGGCCGAGACCGTGCCGGCGGCGAGCGTCAGCGCCGCGGCGGCGCCGAGCAGGGTTTGCGAAAGTCTCTGGTTCATGGTGTCCTCCCTTGGATGATCAGACCAGTCCGGTTGCAGCGGCAGGCGGTCACGAGAAGGCCAGCCCGCCATTGATATCGATATTGGCGCCGGTGATGAAGGCGGCTTCGTCCGAGGCGAGATAGGCCACCAGATTCGCCACGTCCTGCGAGGTGCCCTCGCGCTTCAGCGGCGTGATACTCGCCACATGGGCCCGCACCTCGGGTTTGGTGAACAGATTGTGGAAATCGGTGTCGATCATGCCCGGGCAGACCGAATTGACCCGAATCTCCGGCCCCAGCTCCTTGGCCAGGGCCCGCGTCATGGTCATGACCGCGCCCTTCGAGGCGGCATAGGCGCTGGCGCCCGGCCCGCCGCCATCGCGGCCGGCCTGGCTGGCCAGCCCGACGATGGCACCGCCCCCGGTCATGTGCGGCAGCGTGGCCTTGACCGCGAGGAAGAACGAGGAGGCGTTCAGCGCCATCACCCGGTTCCAGTGGTCGAGGTCCATCTCCGCCACGGTCCGGCGCGCGATCAGCCCGCCGGTGACCGGGACCAGAATGTGGATCGCCCCGCCGAATGCCTGCACGGTCTCGGCCACCAGCGCGGCGACGTCGCCGGGCTCGGTCATGTCGCCCTGTTTCGCCAGCGCCCGGCCGCCGGCGGCGGTGATCTCGGCCACCGCGCTTTCGGCGCCTTCGGCCGAGCTGTGGTAATTGATGGCGACGGCCGCCCCGGCCGCGGCCAGCCGCAGGGCGCAGGCCCGGCCGATGTCGCGGCCGCCCCCGGTGACGATGGCGACCTTGCCGGCAAGATTGCCGGCGCCGGCATTGCGGGCCGGCTCAGTCATTGCCGCCTCCCGCCGCATCCCGCCAGACGGGGCGGCTCGCCGCGCTGCGCGCTCCTGCCCGGATCGTACACATCCACTTTCCTCCCCGCTTCGGCCGGCGAGGCGCCTGCAGCCCTGATGTCGCGCGGGCCCTTTTTCGCCAGACCGGTTTCTCGGGCTTGCATGGAAGACTAGTATCCTAGTATTGTCAAGCCCGTTCGCCCCGGGCGATCGAGGTGGAGGTCCGCACACCGGCTTCGATCCCGGCGCGGAAGGAATGGTCGGGACTGGAAAGGGCAGCATGCAGGAACCCGTGGAGATCGTGGAACGGCGCACCGCCACGGATGTCGTCTTCGAACGGCTGTACGAGGAAATCGTGTCGCTGAAGCTGATGCCGGGCACGAAGCTTTCCGAACAGGAAATCGCCCGCCGGTTCGGCGTGTCACGCCAGCCGGTGCGCGATGCCTTCAACCGGCTGGGCAATCTCGACCTCTTGCTGATCCGGCCGCAGAAGGCCACCGAGGTGCGCGGCTTCTCGATGCCGCGAATCGAGCATGCCCGGTTCGTGCGCCTCGCGGTCGAGCTCGAGGTGCTCCGCGACGCCTGTTCGGTGTGGACGGAGTCCCATGCCGAGGCGCTGGAGCGGATCATCGACCGCCAACAGCAGGTGATCGACCGCGGGCAGCCGGAGAAGTTCCACGAGCTCGACTACCGCTTCCACCGGCTGATCTGCGAGCTTGGCGGTCATCCGCTGGCCTTCGAGACGATCGAGGACTGCAAGCGCAAGATCGACCGGCTGTGCGTTCTCAGCCTCGGCCGGGCGCAGGAGGCCGCGACGCTGGTCGAGGACCATCGCCGCATCGCCCACGCCCTGAGGCGCCGCTCGGCCGAAGAGGCGACGGCCGCCGCGCGGCTGCATCTGGGCCGGCTGGACGAGACCATCGCCGACATCCACCGCACCCATTCGGAGTATTTCGAGTGAACCCGCGCCCGGCGCGAGGTAGACGAGAGATGACAGCAGCCTTTCCCGCAGTGCCCGCCGATCCCGGCGTGACCCGGCAGGTGCTGGCCGATCACCCGCAGATGATGGTGGTCTCGTTCCGCTTCGAGACCGGCGCCCGCGGCCTGCCTCACCATCACCCGCATGTGCAATCGACCTATGTCCGGTCGGGCCGGTTCCTGTTTTCCGTCGAGGGCGAGGAGGTCGAGATCGGGCCGGGCGACAGCCTGGTGATTCCGGCAGACGCGACCCATGGCTGCCTCTGCCGGGAGGCGGGCGAGCTTATCGACTGCTTCACCCCGCGCCGGGACGATTTCCTCTGACGCAGGCCGGCCCGGCCCGACCGCGCCTGCGGGCGGGGGCGATCTCAATCCCCGCCTTTCCGGGCCAGACGCCCGAACCAGTCGGCAATCTCGAGCACCAGCCTGGCCGCCACCAGGACGCCCAGCGCGACGAAGAGCGGCCAAGGCAGGGTCTCGGGCGACCAGCCTCCGGCCTGCGAGGCGATCATGCGGTCGATGGCGAACAGCAGGACCAGCACGATGGCCGCGCTGAGAAAGCGGGGCAGCAGGCGGGCGAACGCGATCTCGCGGCGTTCGGGTTCCGGCGCCTCGGCGGTGTCGGCTTGCGGTGCGAACAGCGATTGCCCGGTATGGAGGATGGCGAGGACCAGACCGGCGATCAGCAGCACCGCGGCCAGCGACAGCACAAGGCGGGCAGCCGTCAGCGCGTCGGAGGAAAACGCCACCGGCAATCCCTGGAAGAAGTCGCGCACGAACTGCACCAGCAGCACCACCAGCATCAGCCCGACGCCGAGATACATCGGCGCCAGCAGCCAGCGGGCCGCGGAAATGCCGTGGCGCATCGCCCTGTCGAACTCGCCCTGCATGTCGTCTCCTCCGCCTGCTCCTCCATCCGTACGGCGCGACAAGCCTAGGGGTTCCTCGAATGGCGTGAAGATACGGGCATACCCGACAGTTGCTTTCTTTTGCCCCGGGCCACGGCCCCGGGGCGGTTTTGCGGATAATCAGAGCCTCGGATACGCAGGGCGCGCCGGCGCGCCCTATCCTGCGGGCCGGCAAATGCGGTTGCGCGGGAAGGGGAAAGGTCATGCAGTATTCCGAGACATGCGCGGTCGTCACCGGTGGCGCGCAGGGCATCGGCCTGGCGGTGGTCGATGATTTCCTCGCCAAGGGGGCACGGGTGGCGATCTGGGACATCAACGAGGCGCGTGCGCGCGAGGCGGTGGCGGCGCGGCCCGAGCGGCAGGGCGTCACCGTCATCGGCTGCGATGTCACCGACTGGGAGGGCGTGCGCGCCGCCGCAGGGGCCACCGAACGCGCGCTGGGCCGGATCGACGCGCTGGTCAACAGCGCCGGCATCGCCGGCCCCAACGCCCCGGTGGAGAGCTATGACAACGACGCCTGGCACCGGATCGTCGAGATCAACCTGACCGGCACCTATTACGTCAACAAGGCGGTGATCGCCGGCATGAAGGCGCGCAATTACGGGCGCATCGTCAACATCGCCAGCATCGCCGGCAAGGAGGGCAACCCCAATGCCTGCGCCTATTCCGCCTCCAAGGCCGGGGTGATCGGCTTTACCAAGTCGCTGGGCAAGGAGCTGGCCGGATACGACATCGCGGTCAACTGCGTGACCCCGGCTGCGGCGCGCACGCCGATCTTCGAGCAGATGAGCCAGGAGCATATCGACTACATGCTCTCGAAGATCCCGCGCAACCGGTTCCTGGAGGTCGGGGAGGCCGCCTCGATGATCACCTGGCTGGCGGGGCCGGAGAATTCCTTTGCCACCGGCGCGGTGTTCGATCTCTCCGGCGGCCGCGCGACCTATTAGGGCGTGTCGTGCACGGCCGTGTTCACTCGCCCGAAAGCGAGCCAGGCATGCCGTCGCCCTGTCCGGGAGGGA
>RFIR01000213.1 GCA_003695135.1 Alphaproteobacteria bacterium
CCTTCTGCCTGATGGGGGCGATGGCGCCGGTGACCGTGGCCGGGGCGCTGACGCTCAGCCATGCCGAGGCGCTGGCCGCCATCGCGCTGACCCAGCTGGCGCAGCCGGGCGCGCCGGTCTGCTATGGCGCCTTCGCCTCCAATGTCGACATGAAGTCCGGCGCCCCTGCCTTCGGCACGCCCGAACACGTCAAGGCCAGCCTCGGCGCCGGGCAGCTCGCGCGCCGGCTCGGCCTGCCCTGGCGCTGCGCCGCCGGCTCGGCAGCCAACATCAACGACGCGCAGGCGGCCACCGAGACGGCGATGAGCGCCTGGGGCGCGGTGCTGGCCGGCTGCACCGTTCTGGTGCATGGCGCGGGCTGGCTGGAAGGCGGGCTGACGCTCTCCTACGAAAAGCTCATCACCGATCTCGACATCATGCAGGGCTTTGCCGAGCTTTGCGCGGCGACCCCGGCCGACGATGCCGCCATAGGCTTCGACGCGCTGGCCGAGGTGGAGCCGGGCGGGCATTTCTTTGCCGCGGCCCATACCATGGAACGCTATCAGACCGCGTTCTACCAACCGCTGGTGGCCGACTGGTCCAATTTCGGCAACTGGTCCGAGCGCGGCGGGCTCGACGCCAATCACCGCGCCACTGGCATCTGGCGCCGGACGCTGGAAAACTACGTCCCGCCGCCGCTCGATCCGGGCCGCATCGAGGCGCTCGATGCCTACATCGCCGAAAAGACTGCCGCCGGCGGCGCCCCGCCGGTAAGCTGACCGACGGGCCGAGCCGCGCTTCCCGTCCCCGGCGCCGCGTGCTAATGCGGATGCGCACCCCAACCCGAGACGGCTTTCCCATGGACATGCAGCCGAACCAGTTGAGCCTGACCGAGAGCCCGGAGCTGGGCCCGGACGACATGGAGGGGCTGCGCGCCTGGGTCGCCAGCCGGCGGGTGGAAGAGATCGAATGCGTGGTCGCGGATCTGGCCGGCATCGCGCGCGGCAAGGTGATGCCGGCGGCCAAGTTCGTCCGCGAGCCGGGCATCAAGCTGCCGACCTCGATGTTCTTTGCCACCATCAATGGCGGTTATGCCGACGAGAACAACCCGATCATCCATACCGATCCCGATCTGACGCTGGTTCCCGACCTGAGCACGGCGCGGGCGGTGCCCTGGGCGACCGGCATCTCGCTGCAGATCATCCACGACATCGTCGACCGCGACGGGGACCGCTTTCCGCTCGCCCCGCGCCAGGTGCTGCGGCGGGTCTGCGACCTCTACGCCGCGCGCGGCTGGACGCCGGTGGTGGCGCCGGAGCTGGAATTCTATCTCACCCAGCCCAATACCGACCCCGATCTGCCGCTGGAGCCGCCCATCGGCCGCTCGGGAAGGCAGAGCCACGGCAACCAGGCCTTCTCGCTGTCGGGCGTGGACGAATACGAGCCGGTGATCGAGCTGATCTACGACTATGCCGAGGCCCAGAACATTTCGATCGACACCATCATCCAGGAGGCGGGTCCGGCGCAGCTCGAACTCAACACCGTGCACGGCCATCCCATCCGGCTTGCCGACGAGATGTTCCTGTTCAAGCGGCTGATCCGCGAGGCGGCGCTGCGCTGCGGCTGCTATGCCACCTTCATGGCCCGGCCCTATGCCGATCAGCCCGGCAGCGCGATGCACATCCATTTCAGCGTGCAGGACGATGCCGGGCGCAACGTGTTCTCCAACCCCGACGGCAGCGCCTCGGAGCTGCATGACTGGTTCATCGGCGGCCAGCAGGCCTTCTTCCACGACGCGATCGCGCTGGTCGCGCCCTACGTCAATTCCTACCGCCGGCTGATGCCGGGATGGGCGGCGCCGATCAATCTCGACTGGGCCGAGGACAACCGCACCACCGGGCTGCGCAGTCCGCAGGCGCCGCCCGAGGCGCGGCGGGTGGAAAACCGCGTCGCCGGCGCCGATGCCAACCCCTATCTCGCCATCGCGGCCTGTCTCGCCTGCGGCTATCTGGGCATGGTGGGCAAGCTGGCCCCGCGCAGCAAGCTGGCGCATGAGACCGACAGCTACACCCGCGCGCGCGACCTGCCCTATTCGCTCCTGGAAGGGATCGAGGCGCTGACCGGATCGGCCGAGCTGCGCGGCGTGCTGGGCGAGGAATTCGTCACCGCCTTCGCCGCGGTCAAGCGGGCCGAATACGAGGCCTTCATGCGCGTGATCAGCCCGTGGGAGCGGGAACACCTGCTCCTCAATGTCTGAACGCGCCATGGCCGATCCGCTGCTCGACGGCACCGGTCCGCCGGGCGTGCACGCGCCGTCCTGGTACGCCGACAGCGCCGCGCCCCTTCCCGACCAGCCGGAACTGGCCGGGGTCAACCGCGCCGATGTCTGCATCGTCGGCGCCGGCTATACCGGGCTGTCGGCGGCGCTGCATCTGGCCGAACGCGGCTATGCGGTGCGGGTGGTCGAGGCCCATCGTGTCGGCTGGGGCGCCTCGGGCCGGAATGGCGGGCAGGTCTCCTCCGGCCTGCGCCTGCCCCAGGACCGGATGGAGGCGATGGTCGGCCGGGATCTCGCCCGCGCCGCCTGGGACATCGGCACCGGCGCGGCCGATCTGGTGCGCGCGCTCATCGACCGGCACGGCATCGACTGCGCCTACCGCCCTGGCGTGATCGAGGCCAATCACCGCCGCCGTTTCGACCGCAGGGCGCGCGCCTATGTCGAGATGATGCAGGCCGAATACGACGCCCGGGCGCTGCGCTACCTGCCGCCGGAGGAGCTGCGCCAGATGCTCGGCACCCAGGCCTATTCGGGCGGCATCCTAGACATGGCCTCGGGCCATCTGCACCCGCTGAACTATGCCCGCGGGCTGGCGCGCGCCGCGCTCGATGCCGGCGCCACCATCCACGAACTCGCGCGGGTGACGCGCATCGAACCCGGCTCACCCGCCCGGGTGCTGACCGATGCCGGCGAGGTGGTGGCCGACCATGTCATCCTGGCCTGCAACGGCTATATCGGGGCGCTGGAGCCGAGAACCGCCGCGCGGGTGCTGCCGATCAACTCCTACATCATCGCCACCGAGCCGCTGCCCGAGCATGTGGCGCGCGAGGCGATTGCCGAGGACGTCGCCGTCTACGACACCCGCTTCGTGGTCCATTACTACCGCCTGTCGGAAGACCGCCGCATGCTGTTCGGCGGGCGCGAGAGCTATGGCTACCGGCTGGCCGCGGACATCCGCGACAGCGTGCGCCGGCGCATGCTGGCGATCTATCCCTATCTGGAACCCTACGAGATCACCCATGGCTGGGGCGGCACGCTGGGCATCACCCGCACGCGGATGCCCAATTTCCTGCGCATCGCGCCCAACATGCTGTCGCTGGGCGGCTATTCCGGCTCGGGCGTGGCGATGGCGACCATGGCCGGAAAGATCGCCGCCGAGGCCGTCGCCGGGCAGGCCGAACGCTTCGACGTGATGGCCGCGCTGCCCAGCGAGCCCTTCCCCGGCGGCACGCGGCTGCGCAAGCCGCTGATGGTGCTGGGCATGCTGTGGTTCAGCCTGCTCGACCGGCTGTGAGCGCGGCGGCGGCCGCACGATGACAACTGCATGCCGCTTGAGGCGAACGATCGGGAATCCGATCATGGGGGACGATCCCGACTTCGAGGGCGGCGCTCGACCCTGGGAGGGCGCGGCGGAACGGTGGATCGGGTGTGTTGGCCTGGGCATGCCTGCCGGCAGTTCCTCTGCCTAACGTCGTAATGCGCCCTCCCGGGGGGAGGGTCGGGCGCCGCCCGGCTGCGCCGGGCGAGGCGTGTGTCGGAGGCATCCCCACCCTGCACTCCCAAACGCAGGCGGCATTCGAGGATATTGGCAGCGCAATGCCAGACCGGTTTGCCCTTGCCAGCAATAGCCGCTATGCCGCCGGCTGTCCCACGCATCGGAGAGCGCCTTGGCCCGCAAGACCCTTGCCTATATCGTCGATCCCACGCTGGGCCATGTCGCCCGCGCCTTCCGGATCGCGCGCCAGCTGCGCGAGGATCCGCGGTTGCGCGTTGTCTTCATCGCCCCCGATCAGCGCATCTATGCGCGCCGGTTCCTCGCCGAGGAATTCGAGCTGCATCTGGTCGACATGCGCGGGCCGAACGAGATCGCCCCGTATGACCGGCTGGCACCGGGGCTGGAGCGCGCCCTGGCGGAGGTCGGCCCGGATCTGATCGTGCACGATCTCTGCCCGCTGCGCTATCTGTCCACCACCCGGTTGCCGGACTGCCCGCGCGTGCATGTGACCAACCTGTTCCTGACCGGCCCGGCGGGGCAGGACACCTTCCAGCGGCGCTGGTTCGCCGAGATCGCCGGAACGCTCAACGCCACCCGCCGCGACAAGGGGCTGCCAATCGTGACCGATGTCGGCGAGCTCTACGAGGCCGACCGGGTGCTCTGTGCCGATCCGGAATTCGTCGCCGAGGCGCTGCCGCCGCTGCCCGGCCACTACCGGCTGCTGGGCGACATCACGCTCGAGCTCGATCTGCCGGTGCCCGATGAACTGCGCGCGGCCGAAGATCTGATGATCCTGTCCATGGGCTCGACCGGCGCCGACCGCTTTGCGCCTGGGCTGCTGGCCGAAATCCGCGCGTTCAGCGGCAGCGGCAGAGTCATCTATGTCGGCCGGCCGGTGCCGGGGCTCGACGAGCTCGAGCTGCTCCAAGGCCGCTATGAATGGCTGCCGCTGCACCGCATCCTCGACCGCGCGCGCATCGTCGTGACCCAGGGCGGCACCGGCGCCACCTATCAGGCGCTGCGCCACGGCCGGCCGGTGGCGGTCCTGCCCGAGCACCGCAACCACGAGATCCTCGGCGCCATCGTGCAAAACCGCGGGGCAGGCATGGTCTGCGGCGATGGCCGCGCGGCCGCGATCGGCACAGACGACTTTGCCCGCATGCAGCGGCAGGCGATCGCGGTCGGCGCGCAGATGCGCCGGCGGCCGGACGGGGCGGCGCAGGCGGCGCGGGAGATCCTCGACCTGGTCTGAGGCCGGCCCGGCGCCGGCCCGCCGATCCGGTCAGCCGGCGATCACATCACCACCACCCTGGCCCCGCGCTCGATGCGCTGGTAGAGGTCGATCACATCATGGTTGAACATGCGGAAGCAGCCCGAGGAGGCGGCAGTGCCGATGCTTTTCGGGTTGTTGGTGCCATGGATGCGATAGAGCGAATCCCGCTCGCCGAAATAGATGTAGAGCGCCCGCGCGCCCAGCGGGTTTTTCGGGCTGCCCGGCATGCCGTGCCGCCAGCGCCGCAGCGAGGGCTGGCGCCGGATCATGCTGCCCGGCGGTGTCCAGCTCGGCCATTTCGAGGTGCGCGCGATCTGGCCCTCTCCGGTCCAGGAAAAGCCTGGCTTGCCCACGGCCACGGCATAGCGCAGCGCGGTGCCGTTCTCCTCTATGAGATAGAGGAACCGGCTGGCCGAATCGATCACGATGGTGCCGGGGGCGTACTCGCTCCTGTACGGCACGCGCTGGCGCAGCAGCTTGGGGTCTATCGCGCTTATGTCGAGCGCGGGCAGGCGATAGCGCCCGTCGCGCCGCGCTGCGTAATGAGCCGTCAGATCCTCCAGCGCCGCCCGCTCGACCGCGCGCGGCTGGCGTGTCGACTTCGCCGGCGATATCGAAAGCGCGATCTCGCTGCGCGCGGGGCTGGATGTCTGCGCCTGTATGGGAAGGATCGAGAGAGCGGATATGGCCAGGCCGCCCGCCAGGCCGATGACGAGGTTACGCCAGTTCATCAATGGTTCCTTTCACATATTCCGCCACGTTCTCGGGCCACGCACACAACACCCCATCAGGCGTGAAATCGCCTGCGGGAACGCCGCAAACGGGGCCGGTTTCGGCAAGAATCTGCCGATTGGCGTTGATAATAACCAAACGAGTGTTCGAGTCGATCACCCGCCGAGCAGGTAGAGCCAGCCCGAAGCGGTCACTACCGACAAAGCTGTTGCGATCAGGACCGTGCCCGCGGCCACATCTTGTGCCCGGTTGTACATGGTTGCGAACATGAAGGAGTTGACGCCCGGCGCCATTGCCGCGGTCAGCACGGC
>RFIR01000021.1 GCA_003695135.1 Alphaproteobacteria bacterium
ACGGCCGGCGCGTGCGAACATGCGGCGCATCTGCGATTTCTTCGGCGTCACCGAGGCGGAAATCCTGCTTGATCCGTCACAGTTTCAACGCCTTGTGTCCGTCAGAAACCGCCCCGTGGCAGCAGACGCGCCCAGCCTTGCCATGAAGCATTTGAACGCGATCTACGCCAAGAGCCAGAACCTCGACCGCTATGTCGGATACTACTACCGATACTTCTATTCATTCAGCGTCGCGGGAAGGATCACCAAATTTCTGCCGGTGATTTACTAGTGATAGAAAATATTACTGGAAGAATATTGAACTTATTAGTGAGATTCATGATGAACGCGCCGGGGCCACCAACAAGTACGAGGGCACCGTATTCTTTCTTACCAACCGGATCTACATTATAGAATACGAAACCATGCAGGCCAATTCGCTGACGCAGGTCATCCTTTACCCCAGCTATCGCAACCGCATCGGGCACCTGATGGGAATACAGACCGGAGGCCCGACGCGGCGGGGACGACGACCCGGAGCGTCGAAGGTGATGCTGGAATATCTCGACCGGAACGTGGACCTCAGAAAGGCGCTCCGGGCCACCGGCATCTTTGACCCGGAGGACGAGGGGATACCGAAAGGCATCGCCGCTCAGATCTCGAACAATGTTCCCGAAGGATCGTATGTGCTGGAAGTGGAAGAGCCGTATGAGTGGTTTCCATCCCATTGATGTTGCAGGACCGATCAGGGATGCGAAGCGCGCCCGGCCGTGCCCGCCATCGTCGTGACCGGCAAAGGGCGCGTCGTAACGGCTCATGCCGGGCTGAGGATGGCAATTTCGATCAGGTCGGAATCCATGTCGACGTGGCCATCCTCCGGAAAGTGTCAAAGGCAACGGAAGTTTCCCCGATTTGGGCAAGGTAAAATTCCCCACCTCGGCGGGTCCGGCAATCAGCCGGTGTCAGTGATTAGCAGCTCCCTTCGGTGATTTGCCGGAAGCAGCCGGCCGGGGGTGTTCCTGCGGCGGCTGGCGCGCGGCCTGGGCACTGTATCCGGGCGATGTCGCCTGTGCCTGGCACGCCGCGCTGGATGCCGGCGTGGTGGCCGACGGGCGCGGCTTCGCCCCCATCGAAGCGGAGCGCGCCGCGTGAGGGGCCGCAAACCGAAGCCGATCGCGCTGAAGATCCTCAAGGGCAATCCCGGCAAGCGGCTGCTCAATGCCGCCGAGCGCGGCTGCCGCCTGCCGCCTGCCGCCTCCTCGGGAACCAGCGCATCAATTACCCTGTCTGGATCATCGAGACGCGGCAATTCGGAGTCCGCGCCATGGCGGGTCGGTTTCCAGGATCGGGAGACAGAGACATGCAAGAATCTACCCTGTTATTTATTTCGTGCGGTATGAACATGTTGCGATCCGATGTCGGCGCGTCGTGATCGAATGGTCATGGACACTATGCCGGAAAATGAGTGGCAAACCGGGCGAATTCTATGTATAATATAGAAGTGTGGACTGTTCATTAATGTGTCCGGAAATTTTCTGCGCAATTGTGTCAGGTAGAACTATTTGCGCATTTAATCAATAAGTTGGTTGACGTCCTCCAGCCGGGTTATGGAGCTCGATTGAGAATCCGTTGGAGGCTCCAGACTAATGGGAGAATTGCCATGAAGTCCTGCGAACAAAGTAAGAATATTGCACCTCAACGCCTCGTTCGCACCGCTACCGATCCCGCATTCCGGCGGCTGTCGGCGAAACTCGCCCGGCTGCAGTCCACGACCATGGACAAGGCGACAGTACCCAGCGACGTGGCAAATGTCTGCCGTGCACTCACCGCCGCGCGAGATGCGGCCCTGCGGCTTCTGGAGGGGGATTGGGAGGAGCAGGACAGCTTCGCCGCCCGGCTCGCAGGCACGGTCAGCATTGGCCATTTCTCAGCGCCCGGCTCCCGGGCTGCAAGTCCTGCCGCGATGTCGATGTTGTCATTTGCCAATCTCGGAAAGGTCACCGGCCTGCTATGCACGGATTCCGTGGCGCCGGACCTGGATATCATGCGCGCCGCAATGCACCTCGACGCACGGCAGGGCAATCTCGATGGGCGGGTGACGAAACACGCGGCCCGGTTCATCCAGTCCGGTCGCGCGTACCTGGCGGACTACGAAGGACGGATCGACGAGCGCCTCGGAATCCCGGGAACGGGGGATGGCCGCTATCCAGACGGTCGCCGGCCAGCGGGCAGTCCGGGCGCGCCTGGAGATCCCGGCGTTCCGGGCGACCCATTGCCCGGCAGGCCCGGCCGGCAGCCGATCACGCCACCCGGTGGTGGTCCATCGGGGATCGTCGATCAGCCGGAGCCGCCGCCGATGGGGGATCTGTGTATCGAGCTCGGCGATCTCTGCATCGAGCTCTATCGGGACTTCGCCCTTGCGGCTCTCGCCGATGGAGACGCGACCCTGCTGGGAAGCGTTTCGCCGGCCTGCATCTGTCATGATGCGTATGACGGAAGCACCGTCTTCACTGCCTATCCTTCGGCTGGCCGCTCGTTCCCAGCGCAACGCGGTGAATTCCGCCTGATCCTTCGCGGCAACGACATCACGGACCGGATCATCCAATGGGGCGCAAGCGAGATCACGTTCACGATCCCGGAGAACTCGTCGACCGGCTTCGTATATCTGCAGAGGTTCGTCAATTCGGCTGCCTCCGGTCTGGGCGGCACCCTGGCCAATCTTTGCGGATTCGGCGGCCTGGACACCGGGCTCGGCCGAATATCGCCGAACGCCGGAGCCCTGCTGACCATCGTCCGCCCGCCCGTCATCGACGCGTTCCGGATCGAGACGGCCGGGCCGGGCGAGGCGATCGAAACCGAAGCCTGTACCGCCCTGACCGCATCATGGCGCGTGCGGCTCGAAGACACTCGGCCCGAATGGCCGCTCGCCCCGTGCGCCGGGATAGAGGTCGAGATCCTCGACCGAAGCGGCTCGATACTGCACAGCAGTACGGATGCCAGGTACTGTACCCTGCGGTCTGGAAATTCGCTTTGGGTTGGGGCCATGAGCCCCTGCCGGGGCATGCCCCAGCAGGGGCTGCCCATTCTGGTATTCCAT
>RFIR01000214.1 GCA_003695135.1 Alphaproteobacteria bacterium
CAAACCGCTTTAGATAGGGGCGACGCAGATCAGGGAGGACATCATGAACCGTTTCGACCGTCGCCAGGCGCTGACGCTTCTGGGGGGTGCCGCCGCGGCCGGCGCGCTGGGAACCCCGTCGCGTGCGGCCACCAGCATCAGGGTGGGCGCGCTGCGCTTTACCAGCCACGCGGCCAGTTTCGTCGCCTATGAGCGCGGCTATTTCGCCGATGCCGGGCTCGATGTGGAGTTCAAGTTCTTCCAGGCCGCCCAGCCGATGGCGGTGGCGATCGCCTCGGGCGATGTCGATTACGGCGTCACCGCGATCTCGGGCGGGCTGATCTCGCTGGCCCAGAAGGGCGCGATCAAGGTGATCGGCGGCGCGCTGAGCGAGGAGCCGGGCATCGACGGGCAGAAGATCCTCGCCTCCGACGCCGCCTTTCAGGCCGGGGCGACCGCGCCGGGCAAGCTCGACGGCAGGACCTTCGGCATGACCACGGCCGGATCCTCCTTCCACTACATGGGCTCCAAGATCGCCGCGGCCGAGGGCATCACGCTGAAGTTCAAACCGCTGCAGAAGGTCGGCGCCATCATCGGGGCGATCAAGTCGGGCCAGATCGACGCCTGGTCTATCGTGCCGCATATCGCCAAGCCGCTGGCCAGGTCGGGCAAGGTGCACATCATCGGCAATGTCGCCGACTACATCCCGAACTATCAGGTGACGACCGTCTTCACCTCGGCAGACAACGCCGCCAATGCCCGCGACAAGACCGCGGCCTTTATCGCCGCCTTCAGCCGCGGTGCGGCCGATTTCAACGCCGCGCTGGTCGACAAGACCGAGGGCGAGGCCGCGCGCGAGGCCATGGTCGATCTGATCCATAAATACGTCTATGCCGATCGCCCGCGCGAGAAGGCGGCGCCCTCGATCATCAATGGTGCGATGCGCATCAATCAGGGTGCGGCGCTGAACGTGGCCTCGGTGAAGGATCAGCTTGACTGGTTCAAGGCCGAGGGGCTGGTCGATGCCTCGATCACCCTCGAGACGCTGCTGGATACCAGCTATGTGAAGACGATCTGACGCGGGCGGCGGCCGCCAGAGCATGTCACGGTTGGTTCGATTCACTCCTGGCTCCCACGCAGGGGCGTGCGGCAGCCCGGGTGGGCGCGAATGCGCCCGCCAAGGGGGCGGGCGGGTGAACCCTGTTGAGCACGATACGCTCTGACAGCGTGAGCTCGACCACCTCGACCCGGTTCGCGGCTCTCCGGGGTCGGGCGCCGCCCGGGCCAAGGCCCGGGCGAGGCCTGTACCGGCGATATCGCCTCAACACGGGCCGAATTGTGATCGGCACCCGATCGTATCGGCCGGACCACCGGGCGGGAGGCGCATGGAACTGAGGCTCGAGCACGTCTCGCACCGCTACGGCGCCACCGAGGTGCTGCGCGATGTCTCGCTGACCGTGCCGGAGGGGCGCATCCTGTGCGTCGTCGGCCCCTCCGGCTGCGGCAAGTCGACCCTGCTGCGGTTGATGGGCGGGCTGGAGCGGCCCGATGCCGGCGCCATCCTGCAGACCGGCGACCCGCCCGAGGGCTGCCTCAACCCGCTGACCTTCGTGTTCCAGGATTTCGCGCTCTTGCCCTGGCGCAGCGTGGCGGGCAATGTCTCGCTGGTGCTGGAGGATCGCCCGCTTGGCCGGCGGGCGCGGCAGGCGATCATCGCCGATGTGCTGGAGCGCACCCGGCTGGGCGATTTCGCCCGCGCCTGGCCGCGCCAGCTGTCGGGCGGCATGAAGCAGCGCGTGGCCATCGCCCGGGCGCTGGCGGTCCGCCCGGCGGTGATGCTGCTCGACGAGCCGCTCTCGGCGCTCGATGCCCAGACCCGCGAGCTCCTGATGGAGGATCTGGTCGCGCTGTGGTCGCGCGAGCCCTTCACCGCGGTCTATGTCACCCACAACCTCGCCGAGGCGGTCCGACTGGGCCACGCCATCGCGGTGATGTCGCGCCGGCCCGGCCGGCTGCGCGAGATGATCGAGATCGACCGGCCGCTGGAGGCGCGCGAGGTCGGCGATGTCGAGCTCGAGGCGCGCCAGCGCGAGCTCTGGCTGCTGATGCGCGAGGAGGCGCGCGCCGCCGATGCCGAGCTGGTTGATGGCTGAGCCGCGCCCTGTGCCCTTCCGCGGCGGCGGCTTCGCCCCGCGCCCGCGGCGCTGGGTCGGCTGGGCCGTCTTCGCCGCGCTGATCGCGCTGGCCGAGATCGGCACGCGCACCGGCTTCATCTCTGCCCTGACCCTGCCGCGCCCCTCCGACGTGCTGCTGACCTTCGGCGAGCTTTATCGAAGCGGGCTTCTGTGGAAGCACCTCCTGCCCTCGCTTTCCCGGCTGGCGGTGGGCGCGCTGATCGGCGCCTCGGCCGGCATCGGCATCGGCATCCTGATCGGCCTGTTCTCGCTGATCCGCGCCGGGCTGGTGCCGCTGGTCGCGGCGATTTTCCCGATCCCCAAGATCGCGCTGCTGCCGCTCTTCGTGATCTGGTTCGGCATCGACGAGGGCTCGAAATACGCGCTGATCGCCTTCGGCACCTTCACCCCCACGGTGGTTTCCACCTTCGGCGCGGTCGACAATGTCGATCGCACCCTGATCCGCATGGGGCAGAGCTTCGGGCTGAGCTGGCTGTCGATCGTGCGCAAGATCGTGCTGCCCGGCGCGTTGCCCGGCATCCTGTCGGGGCTGCGGGTGAGTCTCGCCATCGCCATCATCCTGCTGGTCGCCGCCGAGATGCTGGGCGCCGAATACGGCGTCGGCGCCTATATCCTCGAGGCCGGGTCGCTCTACGATCTCGAACGGCTCTTCGCCGGGGTGACCATCCTGTCGCTGCTGGGGCTCGGCGTCAGCGCCGTGATCGGTGTGGCCGAACGCTGGCTTCTGCGCTGGCGGCACTGAGCGGAGATCGGGCACCGGCTGTCAGCCGAAATTGATCCCGGTCAAGGCGGCCCCGGCCAATCCCCCTAGAATTTTCCGGCCAACCCAGGTCTGGAGGCGCGGTGATGGACATTCCCGAGCGGGAAAAGGTGCTGCTGAGGCGCAGCTTCGAACGGTTGGAGCCGAAGGTGCCGGAAGCCTCGGTGGAGTTCTACGAGACGCTGTTCGAGCTGGGCCCGCATCTGCGCCGGCTGTTCCGCGAGGACGACATGTCCGGGCAGGGCATGCGCTTCATGACCGCGCTCGGCGTGATCATCGGCCATCTCGACGATCCCGAATCGCTGCGCGAGCGCCTGGCGCATCTGGGCCGGAGCCACGCCAATTTCGGCCTGACCCGCGAGGACTACCGGCTGATGGAGGAGGCGCTGTTCCTGACGCTGCGCGAGGCGCTGGCGCCGGATTTCGACGCCGCCACCCAGACCGCATGGCGGCGGGTGTTCCGCCAGATCACCGAGGCGATGGCCCCGAAGGACTGAAGCCGGCCCGAGCTGGCGGCGGGCAGGGGGCTGTCTGCCCCCTCTGCCGCTGACGCGGCATTCACCCCCGAGGATACTTGGCGAACCGGAAAAGGGACGGGATCATGCCCTGCGGCTGACCGCGTCAGCTGTCCCGAACCGGCCGCCCGGCGATCCACACGCCTTTCACCGCCCGGTCGTCGCCCAGCATGATGGTGGGAAACAC
>RFIR01000215.1 GCA_003695135.1 Alphaproteobacteria bacterium
GTCCGGCATCGCCGCGGCGATGTGCCTTCATGCCCTCGACCATCACGTCGAACGGCTGGCCGGGGATCACGCGCTGGCGGCCTCGCTCGCCGGCCGCATCGCCGCCCTGCCCGGTGTCGCGCGCGTGCTGCCGGCGGAGACCAATATCGTCATCTTCGATCTCGCCGACACCGCGCCGGATGCGGCGACGCTCTGCCAGCTGCTGCGCGATGACGGCGTTCGGGTCAGCCAGTTCGGCCCGCGCCGGGTCCGGGTGGTCACCCATCTCGATGTCGATGCCGCGGCCGGCGACGCGCTGATCGCGGCACTGGAGCGCAGGCTGGGTTAGAACACGTCGCGTTCTGCCCCACTTGCGCCAGGTTTCAACACCAGGGCACGCACCCGCCAATACGCGGGCGGTCACACGCACACACGCCGGGAGACCAGGCGCGGTTCAAAGTTGGTAATGGCCAAGACCAACGGTGTGGCCCGACATTACTTAATGGCGCGACTTTATCGATCGGCCAGCAGCCGAGCCGCCAAAGTTCTGATTGTATGCGCGCCAACCAGCTGCATCACGCCGTTGCCACAAAGCCGAACTCGGTCCACCCGGTGGGCCAGCCCGTCAGCGCCTCGACGAGAGCTGGGTTCAAGGTATGGGCGTATCGCAGGAACTCCCGCCAGCCGTCGGCGTTACCAATCCCTTACAGCCAAGCAAGCCGTTCACTGGCGTGTTCGCCGGTGTCATCGCCCCATACCTGTGATTGCGTGTCATGTATGACCCGCCAGTTAGCCGCCACTCTGCTCCAGGACTTGACACCTCATCACCGAGAGAGTTGAATGCTTTTCAAAACTTGTGGAGATCAGGAATGTACGGATATGAGAGGTCCTACAAGACAGGCCGTACGGTTGGATCATTCTTAGAGATTGTTGCGTGGATTGTCGTGGCAATCGGCGTAATTACTTCATTGTACGGACTTGCATCTGGTGGTTTCTTCGGTATTGTACTAAGAAATTTTGGAAACAGCGATACGCCATTTATTCTCAGAATTGTTGCGATGCTGCCAGGGATAGTGACCACTGCACTGGGCCTGTTCTTCGTAATGCAATGCCAGCAGGCCAGAGCCACACTTGACACAGCGGAGATGACACGAGAGCTATTGGAGATTTCTCGCGGAGAAAGTATTCCTAATCGTGGTTCGTCGATTGATATAGCCTCGGAATTCCCACGCTATCTTGACAAAATCAGATATGCTAAACGTACGGGAAGTGGCAAGATAGTTATACAATTTGACAACGGAAAGATCAACGAATATACGGATATTGAAGAAGCTAGGAAATATTTGTCCTAAATTTTTCCACTGCACCAGTCCCGTTTTGAGTCTCCCGCGTGTCTGGTTTTCTAGATAGTGCCGCCGTCAATTCAAACTGCTCCCGGCACCGACGCGAGGGCATGCGCCCGCCCGTGTGAGCACATGCCCGTGGCGGCTCACGCGCCACGGGCGGGTAATACCGACTACCGGGCAGGAACTGCTCTAACCCTCCCGCCAGTACCGCGTGACCAGACGGTAGTCCTTGCGCGGGCCTTCGACCCGCCATTCCGAGCGCCAGCGCTCGCGGGTCTCGAATTCATAGGTGACCTCGTAGAGATCGGGGTCGTGATAGGGGGTGGCCTCGGCCCGCTGCAGGCCGGGATCGAAGCTGTGAAAGAAGCTGCCATCCTCGAAATAGACCTCGACCCGGTGCGGATGCGGGAACACCCAGCGATAGCGCCGCCAGGCATGGGTATCGACCAGCCCGCCCAGCCTGAGCCGGCCGCGTTCGAGATAGTCGAGCCCGCCGGGGACGGGCGAGAATCGCGCCCAGCCCTCGAACCGGCCGGTCCAGCCGCTGTCGATGTCGGCAATGTGCCGATCAACCGTCCACTGGCCGGTGAAATACGCCGCCGCCCCTTCCATGACCGCGACTTAGGCCGAAAATCGCTGCGATGGAAAGGCGCGTTGCTGCCTGCGCCGGCGGGCGGTATGGCTCGCCGCGTCACGCCCCAGCCTGTCGGAGAGCCCATGATCCCCCGCTACTCCCGCCCCGAGATGGTCGCGATCTGGTCGCCGGAGACGAAATTCCGCATCTGGTTCGAGATCGAGGCCCATGCCTGCGATGCCCAGGCCGAGCTCGGCGTGATCCCGCGCGAGGCGGCCGAGGCGGTGTGGAAGGCGAAGGACGTCGCCTTCGACATCGCCCGCATCGACGCCATCGAGGCGGAGACCAGGCACGACGTGATCGCCTTTCTCACCCATCTGGCCGAGATCGTCGGGCCCCAGGCGCGCTTCGTGCATCAGGGCATGACCTCTTCTGACGTGCTCGACACCTGCTTCAACATCCAGCTTGTCCGCGCCGCTGACATCCTGATCGCGGATATGGATGCGCTGCTCGCGGCGCTGAAGCGGCGCGCCTTCGAGCATCGCGACACGCCCTGCATCGGGCGCAGCCACGGCATCCATGCCGAGCCCACCACCTTCGGGCTGAAGCTCGCCCAGGCCTATGCCGAGATGGACCGCAACCGGGCGCGGCTGGTTGCCGCGCGGACCGAGGTGGCGACCTGCGCCATCTCCGGCGCCGTCGGCACCTTCGCCAATATCGACCCGCGCGTCGAGGCGCATGTGGCCCGCGCCATGGGGCTGGCCGTCGAGCCAATTTCCACTCAGGTGATCCCGCGCGACCGCCATGCCGCCTTCTTTGCCGCGCTGGGCGTCGTTGCCTCGTCCGTCGAACGCATCGCCACCGAGATCCGCCATCTGCAGCGCACCGAGGTGCGCGAGGTCGAGGAGTATTTCGCGCCGGGCCAGAAGGGCTCCTCGGCCATGCCGCACAAGCGCAACCCGGTGCTGACCGAGAACCTGACCGGTCTGGCGCGGCTGATCCGTTCCATGGTTATCCCGGCAATGGAGAATGTGGCGCTGTGGCACGAACGCGACATTTCCCATTCCTCCGTCGAGCGGAACATCGGGCCGGACGCCACGGTGACGCTCGATTTCGCGCTGGCACGCCTGACCGGGGTGATCGACAGGCTCCTGATCTATCCCGAGGCAATGGCGCGCAATCTCGACCTGCTGCACGGGCTCGTCCATTCCCAGCGCGTGCTGCTGGCGCTGACCCAGGCGGGGGTGAGCCGGGAGGACGCCTATCGTCTGGTGCAGCGCAACGCGATGAAGGTGTGGGAGGAGGGCACGGATTTCCTCGCCGGGCTCAAGGCGGATCCGGAGGTGCGCGCGGCGCTGTCGGAGGCCGAGCTCGAGGCCTGCTTCGACCTTGCCCATCATTTCAGGCATGTCGAGACGATCTTTGCGCGCGTGTTCGGCGAAGGGTGAGCGGGGCGCCCGAGACCGCGGTCAAGGCCGCGCGGCACGCGCGCCGCGCCAGCGGTTGCCTTGACGGCGGTTCAGTGCCTGGCATGCTGAATCTGGTCAGGCCCATTCCGGTTTCCCAGCCCGGAGAGCGAAGCGATCCGGGCATGCGCCCGCCCGCCCCACAGGCGGGCGCATTCGCGCCCACCCGGGCGGTCGCACGCCCTCGCGTTGCGGCCCTTGGCGGATCGAATTGATCGCGTCACCCTCGCGCCCGGTTCCGGGGCCGGCACAGTCCGCCTTCGGGACCTTCCCGGTAGAATTCCCCACCCTCTCATCCTGCTCCCGCACCCGGCTGCCGGGCGAAGCCACCCGGATCTGTCCCCGGACCCGCGGCGCAGGCCGCGGGCCGGGCCTAACCGCAGCGGCCCGGCAGGGCCGCGGAGGGCGGGAGAGCCCCGCCCGCCGCCTCGGCCGGTTCCACCGGCCGCAGCCCGGCGCCGGCCGCCTCCATCACCCAGCCCGCCTCCGGCGCGGTGCGGGCGCGCAGCCGGGTGAGCTGCCAGCGCGGGCCGCTTCCCTCGGCCCAGCCGGGGCGGGGGGCGAGGTGCCAGCGGCTCTCGATGCCCTGCGCGCCGCCCCGATCCGGCGTCAGCAGCAGCCCCAGCGGGGCAGCGCCGGCCGCCTTCGCGCCGGCCTCGGCGGCCAGATGCAGCCGCCGCACCGGGGTCAGCGCCGGCGGCTCGGGCAGCGCGGCCACCACCAGCGGGCAGGCGCCCGAGCGCAGCGCCTCTTCCATGCACCACAGAAGATCGGGCAGCCGGCGCACCGGCACCAGCACCAGCCGGCCGGGATCGAACCAGGGCAGGAGTCCCTCCGCGTTGAGCGCCTCGCGCTCATGGCCGGGCAGGATCCACAGCACCGGGCCGGCGGTCTGCCCGGCAATCAGCGCGGCGAGGCAGCGCCGGGCCGGACCGCAGGCCTCATGCGCCCGGCCGAGCGTCAGCGCCACGCCGGGGGCCAGCGTCAGGGCCGGGCGGGGGCGTTCGGAGCGGCGGATCAGAATCGGGGCGGCGTGATGCATGTTCGTATTATGTTCTCACGAACGGGTTCAGGCAAGCGGCAAGCGGCCCGGCCCTGCCGGGCATCAGAACACGAAGTTCGCGGCATCCAGATCCGAGATGTCGGTGAAACGCAGCGCGATGTCCCCGGAATCGGCCACGATATGGGTATGCGCGCCGCGCTGGATCAGGTGATTTTCGACCAGATCGTCGAAATCGCGGATCCCCTTGACGCCGGAGAGGTCGATCAGGTCCTGACCCGGGTTGAAATCGAAGATGAGATCATTTCCGAAACGCCCTGAAAACACGAAGATATCCGAACCGGCACCGCCGAACAGCCAGTCCGCCCCCATGCCGCCGTCGAGCCAGTCGAAGCCGCTGTCGCCGCGCAGCCGGTCGGCGCCGGTCGAGCCGAACAGCCGGTCGTCCCCGGAACCGCCGGACAGCACGTCGCCGTGATAGCCGCCGAAGAGCTGGTCGTCGCCATTGGCGCCGATCAGCCGGTCCGCGCCGCCCTCGCCAAAAAGCAGATCGTCACCATTGCCGCCGACCAGCCGGTCGGCATCCTGACCGCCGCGCAGCCGGTCGCGGCCGGCGGCGCCGATCAGCACATCGTTGCCGCCCTCGCCGAAAACGATGTCGTTGCCTGCGCCCGCCGCCAGATAGTCGTCGCCGTTGTTGCCGCGGATCAGCTGGCGCAGCACGTCGCCCATGTCACGGTCGAAGGTGAGGCGGACGATCTCGTAATCGGCCTCCAGCGTCACCGTGGCCGACACGCCGCCGGCGATCTCGGCAAGCTCCGGCGTGACCGGATCGACCGAACCGGACACCTTGTAGGGGCCGGAATGGCCGGTGAAGGACAGCCGGTCGCCGCGCACATCGGCGATACCCGCCCGCACCCCGGTCAGGTCGATCGTCACCGTCGCCTGATCCTCGGTCAGATCGCGCGCGGCGATAAAGACGGTGATCTGGGCCCGGTCCTCGAAGGCATAGACCTTGACCTCGTCCGAGCTGCCGGTGGCGGCGCCGAGATCGACCACCCGCTTGCCCGGCAGGCTTTCGCCGAGCATGGCGACCAGCTTGCCCGGCGCCCACACCCGGCCGTCGCCCTCATCGGCGCCCAGCGCGGTCCGGGTGCGCTGCTGCACGCCCCAGATCGCGGCGTAATCGACCCCGCCCTTCAGCGCCTCGGTGGCGATCTCAAGCAGGGTCGAGGACTGCGCCTCGGCGTAATCGTGCTCGCTGTCGCGGGTGGCATCGGCGCTGGAGCCGACATTCCATTCCGAGAGGAAGATATCGGCATCGACGCCGATCTTCGACCAGCTCGCCGCCAGGGCGATCTTGTCGGCCATCCGTTCGGCGGCCGGCTGCAGGCGCCACGGATATTCGTGAAAGCTCAGCATGTCGACCGCATCGCGCTCGGCGGCCAGATCGAAGGCGTTCTTGATGACGGCATTGTCGCGCGCGGTCTTGCCGGTCTGCACGCTGATGGCGACCGTATCGCCCATGATCGACTGGATGGTGCTGGCGAACCGGCTGGCAAGCTCGCCATACTGGGCGGCGGTCATCGCCGGATAGGGCGCGCTGCCGGAATAGTATTCATTGCCGATCTCGATGATCATCCCGCGGGCATCGCCATAGGCGCCCGCCTTGAGCCGGTGCAGGAAGTCGGTCAGATCCGCCACCCCCTGATCGGGATTATCGGCATAGCGCTTGGTGGGAATGACCAGCGCGGCCTGCTGGCCGGTCGCGGCGGTGTGGGCAAGAAACCGGCTCAGCCCGTCGATGCTGCCATTGTTGGCGGGCGGCATGGCGTCGGGATTGGCGAGGTCGAAGCTGCCCTCGCTGATGCCGCCGCCCGGATAGCGCAGCAGCGTGGCGCCCAGCGCAGCGGCCTTGTCGGCGAATGTTCCGGTCAGCGAATCCCGGCCGGCGAGGAAGTTGGCCCCGAAGAACCCTTCTCCTATGGTCTGCGACGCATACCGCCCCAAACCAATGCCGAACGCGACCCTGCTGCCAGTGTCCATCGAACCCACCCAAGTCTTTCACCCGGGTGGAAGCCTGCCGCCGGCGACATAACAGATTGCTAACAATCGAAATCAAATTGTTCGTCTTGGATTTATTAAGGTTAAAACCGAACGGGACGCGCGAAGCCGGCAGTGAAAGCTTTCAGGTTGATACCATTAAAAACCGCTCTACCTGAACGTGTTTCATGCGTAATGAATCGGCGAAATACTGTCAGCATGCGTGACTCCAGCGTGAATCTGCCGCCGGACTGCTCCGGTTCGCTTGACTGAATCCCGTGATTCGCGGTTAACCTTTTTGTGAGGAGGCGGGGCGAGGGCGCCTCTGGGTATTTCACAATTCACCATCCATGGGAGGGGCGAATGTCTGACAGGAACATCGCCAGCGACGATTCGCGTGCGGATAACCGTAACGGTGGAGCCCTTGGGGCCGCCGAATACCTCGTCCGGCACGAGGACCTCGTCCCGGCCGCGGCCGAGGCGCCGGAAAGCGGTGCCGTCCTCCCATCCGGGCAGACGCAGGATCTGACCGCCGCGCCGGCGGCAGAGCCGTCCGACGCCCATGCCATGCCCGACGCGCCGGAGGCCGAGATCGGCACGGCAGAGGAGGGTGCAGCGCTTGGCGCCACCGAGGCGCAGGGCGCGCGCGCAGGCGGCGGCACCATCGGCGCCGCTCGGCCGGTCGCGCTCGAGACAAGCGTCGCGATCCACGTCGCCGAGGCTGCATTCGCCCCGGCCGCCGCGCCGGATCGCATCGAGATCGCCTTTCGGAACGAGGCGGCGGTGGCGGCCGCGATCAGCGCCGACCCGCTCGATCGCATCGCCCATGGCAAGTCGGGCGAGGCGCTGGGCCCGGTCATGGCCAAGACCACCTATTTCACCCCGACCGACCCCAACTTCGCCGACCAGTGGCACCTGAACAATACCGGCCAGAGCGGCGGCGTCGCCGGGGTCGACATCAACGTCACCGGCGTCTGGGACGACTATACCGGCAAGGGCGTGATCGTCGGCGTCTATGATGACGGGGTCGAATACGACCATCACGACCTGAATGACAATTACGACACCAGCCTGCATGTCACCCTCGGCGGGGTGGTCCATGACCCATACCCGCAATCGGTGAACTCGCGGCACGGCACCTCGGTGGCCGGCGTCATCGCGGCCGAGGCCGACGGCACAGGCACGGTGGGCGTGGCCTTCGGCGCCACGCTCTATGGCGTCGACATCTTCTACGATCCGCTGGTCAATCCCTTCGATGCGATGGGCACGCTCGACCATGCCGACGTGACCAACCACAGCTGGGGCTGGACGACCCCCTTTGCCGACAACATCACCGACCCGGCCTGGTCGACCTTCTTCAACAACATCATCGCCAGCACCGGGACGGGGCGCGGCGGGCTCGGCACCATCAACCTGGTCGCCGCGGGCAATGACCGCACGATCACGCGCGACGTCAACGATTCCAACTTCAACAACATCCCCCAGACCATCGCGGTGGCGGCGGTCAACCACAACGGCAATGTCTCGGACTACTCCACGCCGGGCGCGGCGCTGCTGATCTCGGCCCCGTCCAACGACCGCGTGGTCGGCGGCGGCATCTGGACCACCGACCGGGTGGGCGCGAACGGCTACAGCGACGGTACCAACGAACCGGGAAACCCGAGCGCCGATTACACCTCGCTGTTCGGCGGCACCTCATCGGCCACGCCGACCACCACCGGCGTGGTGGCGCTGATGCTGGAGGCGAACCCGGGCCTCGGCTGGCGCGACGTGCAGAACATCCTCGCCATGAGTGCGCGGCATGTCGGCTCGGCCGTGGGCACGGGGCCGGTGGGTAACGAGCTCTATTCCTGGGGATTCAACAAGGCGCAGAACTGGAATGGCGGCGGCATGCATTTTTCCAACGACTACGGCTATGGCCTGGTCGATGCCCACAATGCCGTCCGCCTTGCCGAGACCTGGCAGGATCTGCAGACCGATACCAACTGGTTTACCTCGATCGAGGCTACCGCGACCCCCGGGCTGTTCGTGCCGGACAACAACCCGGTCGGGGTCAGCTACAGCTTCACCGCCACCAGCGATGTCGATCTGGAAACCGTGGGTCTGGTGGTGGAGATCACCGGCGGCTGGACGGGCGATTACTACATCACCCTGACCTCGCCCGATGGCACGACGTCGATCCTGTCGCGCGACCACAACAGTGGCGACAGCGTCAACGACAAGTTCTTCTATACCTCCAACGAATTCCGCGGCGAGCACAGCGCCGGCACCTGGACGGTGCATGTCTCGGACCGCTGGGCCGGCATTACCGGGACCGTGACCGCCTCGCAGCTGGAATTCTATGGCGGCATCAAGGACACCGACGACATCTATGTCTTCACCGACGAGTTCTCCGACTATGCCGGGAGCTTCGGCCATGCGACCACGGTGGTGGACACCAATGGCGGCATGGACATCCTCAACGCCTCTGCGGTGACCTCCGACACCACCATCGACCTGCGCGGCGGCGGCTCGGGCACCATCGACGGTGTCAGTGTCACCGCGATCTCGGGCATCGAGACCGTCTTCACCGGTGACGGACGCGACGTCGTCTCGGGTACCAGCGGCGCCCAGACCATCGATGGCGGCCGCGGCAGGGATCTTCTCAAGGGCTTTGGCGGCAATGACGAGCTGCGCGGCGGCGATGGCAATGACCGTCTGATCGGCCAGGGCGGCAGGGACGATCTGTACGGAGGGGCCAATGCCGACAATCTGAAGGGCAAGGGCGGCAATGACAGCATCGATGGCGGCGGGGGCAACGACAAGGCCTTTGGCGGCGCGGGCAGCGATACCATCGACACCGGTGCGGGCAAGGACACCGCCGATGGCGGCAGCGGCAGCGACGTGATCCATACCGGAAGGGGGAACGACTACATTGTCGACGGGGCAGGCTTTGACGACATGTATGGTGGCCTCGGCTTCGATCTTTTCGATGTCGGTGTCGACGGGCAGAAGGACGAGATCTTCGATTTCGAGAACGATATCGACACCATCCGGCTGCTCGGCTTCAGCCTCGCGACCATCAACATCACCAATACCGGCACGCCGGGGCGGGTGAAGATCGCCTATGGCGGCGACAAGCTGTTCGTCGAGGATAACGGTGCCGGGCTGCTGACGGCGGCCGATCTGACCGACGATCTGATCTTCGTCTGATGATGCTGCGGCCGTCGCCAACACCGGATGAACCGGGCCGCGGCGATTCGTGCGCGTGCTGCCAAATGCAGTGCCCGGAAGGTCCGTGATACTTTCTATGATGATCGACGCAGGCCCTTGCAGGTCCCCGATGCAACCGGGCATCTCGAACAGGAAGGGTTTCCCCCCATCCGGGTTGGGCAAGCGCAAGGTAGTTGGAAGAGGCGCCTGCAAAACGCTGCCGGCCGGACCCGGGCGTCGAGTCTGGGCACCGCGAAATGCGGCGCCGCACATGTTGTGATTGTTTTCACTGTCGATTGATAGAGAGCTCTGCAAAACTCAACCAGCCAGACCCGGGCGTTCCGCGCGGGCGCCACGAAATTGTGGCGCCACATGCGTTCTTCTTTTTTCACTGTTGATTGATAAATATTGATTGCGAAGTTATTTTCTAATTATTTTACGTGCGCACAGATCCGATCCCGCTGAA